>JAITCT010000257.1 GCA_031282925.1 Dysgonamonadaceae bacterium
CGGAACTTTCCAGTAAAACCGATTCAGGGTATGCATCCCTGATTTTCAGGTAAATGCTGACCGGCGTTTGAACGTCGGCTAAAACTGTTCTTGATAATGGATAGATTTTCATACGTAAATAATTGAGAATTTTCATTGCATAACAAAATATGAAAAAAGACTTGTCGCGAGTGCGACAAGCCTCTTCAAACATTAACAAATAAACTTTACTTCAGGCATATCAGAACGAACTCACTCTTTGGAAAAAGATAAGCGCCACCGCCAATATATATGTACCCGTTGAGGCATCTTTATTTAAAATGTAAATATTTTCCCGCGCAAAGGTAAGCATTCTTTTATAACATACAAATTTTTCCGATAAATTTTGGGAAAAACATGTTTTTTCGATTATTCGTTGTAATTTTACTTGAAAATATAAAAATATGATTTGTTTTCCGAATGCAAAAATAAACCTGGGACTGCATATTGTTTCCGAAAGACCCTACGGGTATCATAATATAGAAACGGTTTTTTATCCCATTCCTTTGTGCGACGTTTTGGAAATCGTTCCGTCAGGGACGGGGAAAACTGCTTTTTCCCAAACCGGTATTCCGGTTGGCGGAAGTCCCGGCGACAATTTGGTGATGAGAGCTTTTCACCTGTTAAAAAATGATTTTGATTTGCCGGAAATAGCGGTTTACCTTCGCAAACGGATTCCTTTCGGCGCCGGTTTGGGCGGCGGATCGTCCGATGCGGCCTTCATGCTTAAACTCCTCAATGATTTTGCCGGTTTGGGTTTATCCGCCGGGCAAATGGAAGAATATGCAGGACGGCTTGGCGCCGATTGTCCGTTTTTCATCCGGAACAAGCCCGTATTTGCCGAAGGCGTCGGGGACATTTTCTCACCTGTCAATATTTCCCTGAAAGGATATTATTTAGTCCTTGTGAAACCGGACATACACGTTTTGACTAAAGAAGCATACGCCGGCGTTACACCCGGGCAACCGCTTTCGCGCTTAACGGAAATGATTCGTTTGCCTCTTGAAGAATGGAAAAACCATATAGTCAATGATTTTGAAGAGGGGATATTTGCCCGCTATCCGACTATCGGCGCTATCAAACAATCTTTGTACAATCAGGGCGCTATTTATGCCGCCATGTCCGGATCGGGTTCATCGGTGTTTGGGATTTTTGAACGGCATACGGATATTCTTTTCCCGGATAAGAATGTTTTTTGTGTGATTTTACAGATTATATAAAATCAACTGATCTCGCCCGTTCCCCCCGTGATAACAGCGCCTCAATTTTCAAAATGATACCTCACAAACAGCTCCATCGCCTGATATTCCGCCATCCCCAACTTGTCGTATTTCACGGCGGTGGCAATGTTACGTTCTTCGGCGCGTTGCCAGAACTCGCGCGGGTCGGTTCCGGGGAATAACGGCCGGTCTTTCTGCGACTGATGTTTGAAGATAGCCATCCGTTTAATCCTGCTTTCTTCCGGACTAAGCGGAACAGCCATATCCACTTCCGCAATATCCCATTCCTGCCATGCGCCGCGGTACAGCCACAGGCGGCAATCTTCAAGCCAGGTTTCATGTTGCAGCGCTTTCAATGCTTCCAGGACAGCCATGAAACAAACCCGATGTGTTCCGTGGGGATCGGACAAATCGCCGGCAGCGAAGATTTGATGCGGTTTCACTTCCTGAAGTAAATTGACAATGATTTTAATATCGGCGGGACCAACCGGTTTTTTCTTAACCGTGCCGGTTTCATAAAAAGGCATATTCAGGAAATGCACGCGGTTTTCGGGGATTCCCAGGTAACGGCAGGCCGAACGGGCTTCTCCCTGCCTGATAGCCGTTTTTGCGACCGAAATTTGAGGAAGATCGGCCTGTCCCGGACGTTTTGCGGAGAGAAACGCCATCGTTCCGGAATAAGCAGACTGCGCTTTTTCCCTGTTGAATCCGTAGGCCGGAGCAATGTCGCGCACAAAATCCAGGAAGCGGACAACTTCATCGTCAAAAACGGCGATATTACCAGATACCTGGTAAGCGACATGCACTTCATGCCCATGCTCGGAAAGCCGCGCCAGCGTACCTCCCATCGAAATTACATCATCGTCGGGGTGCGGACTGAAAACGACCGCCCGTTTCGGAAACGGCGTCGCCCTTTCAGGGCGGGTGCTGTCGTCGGCATTGGGTTTTCCGCCCGGCCAGCCGGTAACAGTATGTTGCAAGTCGTTAAATACCCTGATGTTTACCGCATGAGCGTGGCCTGCTTCGGAAATCAACTCGCCCAGGCCGCTGTCGTTGTAATCCCGTTCGGTGAGTTTGAGAATCGGTTTGTCCAATTTGTCGCAGAGCCAGAATACGGCTTTCCGGATCATTTTATGCGACCAGCAAACGGAACCGGTCAGCCAGGGCGTTTTGATCCGGGTTAAATCGGCAGCAGCAGCCCTGTCAAAAATAAAAGAAGTATCCGGATGTTTTTGCAGGACGGAAGCAGGCATCATTTCCGTTGCCGGCTCTTCCACCATCTTGCGGATTATTTTGGATTTCCCTTCACCCCAGGCCATCAAAATAATCTTTTTAGCTTCCATAATGGTTCCGAGACCCATGGTAATGCAATAATCGGGAACGTTTTCTTCGCCGAAGAAATCGCTTGCAGCCCTCATCCGCGTCGAATAATCCAAAGTAATCAGGCGGGTGCGGGAATTGAACATGGAGCCGGGTTCGTTCGCCCCTATTTGTCCGCGGCTGTCCAGACCCAGCAATTGCAAATCAATTCCGCCCACAGATTTAATTTTATTTTCATATTCGAGGCAAAAGTCGGAAATAGCCTTTTTCTCCGGATTGCCGGGAATTAAATTGATATTTTCGGGTAAAATATCAATTTCGTCCAACAAATATTCGTGCAGGTACTTCCTTCTGCTCTGCAATTCTTCCCCGTCAATCGGATAATACTCCTCAATATTGAAAACAATTACATTTTTAAAGCTAAGCCCTTCCCGTTTATGCAGATTCGTCAGTTTTTCATAAACACCTATGGCTGTGGAACCGGTAATCAATCCCAATACGCAGGGTTCGTTTTTCCCCGCTTTTTCACGAATGAGGCTTGCCGTTTGTTCAGCCACCGCTTCGGAGGCTGTATCGGCATCCGTAAAAATGGATACAGGCACTTTTTCGTACCTTTTTTCAAAGTTGTTCGTCATAAAAAATCTTCATTTAATAACTGCCGGCAAAGATAATGATTATTTATTACATAAACCGATTACTCCCGTTGGTGCGAGGCTATGCCTCGCACCAACGCAGGGTGATTTTTAGCAAGCCTCTATTGGCACGCACTCTTAAATTGTAACCCATATTCATTTACATATACAACACTCTCTGTTCCCCCAACTTCAAGTTCTTGGTTGGGAGAGACTAATAATTTGTATTGATTTAATATGCTCGTTAAAAATGGAGTATTTTTTAAGTCATTATAATTAACTCCCGTCTGACTTCTATCATACATCAATTCAATCAATCCAAACTTACTTAAACGAATGAGACTTGCAGAAACATCGAACTCATTATATCCATCAATATTCCAACCTATATACCATTCAGGAGTAGCTCCAGTAAAAAATTGACTTTTCCCTTTAATTGAGATTTTGGGATTCAATATTTTCTGATAACTTGATATTGCAGAAAGTTTATTAAAAACTTTAGCTTCCAAACTACTCATTTGCTTAATAATTTCAACAAAAGAAGGGGGGAACAACTTTTTCTTTTGCTTTTATCCATCAAGTTTGCAAGAAGGTTTATATACATTTCTCTCAGAGTTTCATTTTGAGCTGTATATTCCAATGCCTGAATAAGAGGGACTGCAATTTCTGGTTCGGGAGACTTTCTCCTTTCTTCGGGAATTTTCTCAAATCTTTTCTTTACACCCTCTTCAACAACCTCCTCAATTCGTTCCCAACCCCATAATAATCCTCGTATCGGAGCTAATAAAGCCCGAACAGTTCTACCTGCCACAATGCCAACTTCGGAAACAGCAGGTTTTGCTAAATCTTTATACACCTCTGGCACAATAGTTTTTGCTTCATTGATTAGTTCTTCGCTGGATTTATGGCCAATCATGACAATTTTTATTTTGATAGTTACAATTGGCATTGTTGCAACGATAAAAAAAGGATTTATTGACTTATCTTTGTTTTCGCCTAACAAAAGAAGCAGATACATGAGTACCCGGTCAATAAACCCGGCCAAAAGTAAATATAAAATTCGAGACTGGAAAGCATATAATTCAACTTTGTGCCAGCGAGGCAGCTTGAGCGTGTTTCTGTCGCCAGACGTGTTTAAACAATGG
>JAITCT010000262.1 GCA_031282925.1 Dysgonamonadaceae bacterium
GAACGTCAACAGCGAATATATGACGGTCGGTTGACTTGTGCAAGTCCTCGAAAGTTCCTACTTTCTCCCAAGTTTCTCCGTCCGAGCTTACATAGAACTCGCCTGACCTTGTATCCATCCAATCGGTACCGACGTTTCTCTGACACAGGGCAAAGTGAGTGAACGTATATTCACCCTTGGTATCAAAAGTCAGCACATGCGGTAAGGCAACAGAAGCGCCGCCGCCGCTCCACGCTGACTGCCACTGAGTATCAACATTGCCATCCAGTAGATTTGCAGCTACGTTTCCATCACTATCAGTAGTACTGGCTTCTGCCGCCCATTCGGTACGGTCTATCTCCTGAGCCAAAATACGGATAGCCAGCGGATAGACGCCATTGGTGGAAGATACTGCAAACAGGGAAGGATTTTTGATACGGACAGGCAGCATATAATTGCCCAGATCAAGCTCGTTTCCGGCTATGGTGGCTGTGAGCTGAGTAGTTGTAACGCCGCTGCCGAGGTTCATAGTTTCCGGCAAGGTATAGGTACCCTCCGGCAAGGGTTTAAACTGTGAATTATTTGCAGCATTGTACGTGGCAATATAGTCGTTATCGACTTCGATGTCCCACTCTAAATCCCATTTATTATCAATGTCGAGAGTGATTGGAATATTTTCTGTAATTGTAGATACGACTCCGTAATTATAATCCGTCAAGTTTACGGCTACGTCCACAAAACCAATTGTGGGCATAACAACATCCTTTATTTGCAGAAACATTTCGTTTTTCTCGGCATTGATAGAGTCCGTTTCACTAACAACGAGCAACGGTAATATCCAGCTGGCTTCCGGATCGGTTTCCAGAGATGCTTTTACCTGTTGAGGTTTCAATGAGATAACGACTGTTTTGTATCGATCTTCAACGGAGAAATTCACTTGGGTTGCTTCCAGTGAATAACTGTTTTCGCTGATGATTTTATAATTTACATTTTCCGGAGCGCTGTACTTGTCGTCAACTTCCTGTTGCGTCAGTATCCGGATGCTTGCGGTAGCGGTTTGGTCAGGCTCGCTTCCTGACTTGACAACCGAAAGCGTACAGGTGTAATCATCTTCAATATCAAAGAGAGTTACTTCCTGTTTGCCGCTATTGTTCACATATAATATTTTGTGATATTCTTCCGGAACCAAATTCTCCAAATCATATTCGGATTCGTTGCAGGCGCCCAGCAAACTCAGGCATCCTGTCAACAATAATGTTTTTACTTTCATATTTTCTATAATTTTAATTGATTAATAACCGGGCGCCTGTACCATCTGAGGATTGCTGTAAAGTTCATCCATACCGCTTCTTGACCATACAGGAAGCAAATATAGCCTGTCGTCCCACTTGAATGGCTGGTCAACCGGCGTGGGTGTATTGAACACTTCGAAGCTTGGGTTTACTACGTTAAAGCCGTTCAAACCATAACGTGTGCTTGCTTTAAGTTTTTCGGGAGCAATTTTCCAGCGGCGCACGTCGTAATAGCGATGCCCCTCTTCAAACAGTTCTACATAACGTTCGTTGCGTACCCAATCGGTCAACGATATTTCGCCTGTAATATCGGCAGATGTCAGGTCGTCAAATCCGGCACGGTTGCGAATTTCATTCAAGTTCTCAAGGGCGAGATCCGTATTGTCCAGCGCGGCATAACACTCTGCCAGGTTCAGGTAAAGTTCCGCCATGCGAATGAATGGGCGCCTTGTTGCCGTAAAAGTCGCGACGCCGCTTGCAGAGAATTTTATGTTAGGATCGATAAACTTCTTCGAGAGATAGCCTGTTCCTACACAGTTACGCGGATTGACGGAAGGATTCCGTCCGTTGGTATTTTTATTTTTGAAATTTATCCAAAGCGGGTTGCCGTCGTTAAGTTTCTTGGCATATTCTCCGCCGTCGAATGCAATCCATGCATAAAAACGCGCTTCGCGCTTCGCGTTCAACTTAATGATGTCGTTTTTTACGCTTTCTCCCTCCAGCGTGCTCGTGTATTCGGGACTGGTGGTTCCCTCGTAAAAACGGGTGTACCATTGGTTCTCCGGATAAAAATCAGCATCCTGCGCCGGAAGTTTTCCATTTTCCGTGTAGAAATGCTGAACGGAGTAGAGGCTTGGCGCCAGCGACGCCCATCCTCCCCACAGCGTTCCGTCGGTCTTTTTTACAACCAGCGCCGGCAGACGGGAATACGTGGCTTCTCCCGAGTTGTTACCGTCGGTGCTGATGCGTTGCCCCCAGATGATTTCCTTATTGCCGGAGCCTTCGTTAGCGGCGAGCAAATACTGGAACATACGTACGCGTTGTTTGAACACACGATTCTCCTCCGTGTCGTCTTCTCTGCCCGGCACAAAGAGAAGCTCAACCCCGTCAAGCGTGGCTTTCGAGTTCGCCGTTTCAATATCGAACAAGACATAACCGGCGGCTTTGGCAGCGGTCAGGGCTTCTTGGCAGGCGGTCAAAGCGCGTTCCCATTTTTCGCTGCTGTAAACGTTACTTACCAGCTCTTTCCCGTATCCCGGCGTTTCAAAGTTTTCATTTTTCCATTCCGGCTTATAAAAAGAGCCGTTCCAGAGAGGAGACGCTGCGTACAGCAGCACGCGCGCCTTCAGGGCTTTGGCAATGGTGGAGGTGGCACGCCCAAGGTCTTGGGTGCTGGTACGATTAGGAGGAAGTACTTCAGCCGCAGCGTCCAGCTTCCTTACGATATAGTCCACGCAGTAGTCAAAGTGCGAGCGTCCCGGAATATCAATGTTTGTAATATTCGGATCTACTTTTTCCGGTATGATAGGACAGGGACCAAAAGCCTGCAATACGCGAAACTGATAGTAGGCTTGCAGGAAGTAACATTCGGCTTTGTATTGCGTTTTCATATCATCCGTCACCCCTACGGGCTGCAATACATCTATGAGGCTCAGGAAGTGGTGAACATACCCAAGGAAGTTGTAGCTGGGCGTCCAGATGTTCTGGTCATCGCCTCCCCAACTATTGTAATAAGCAGGGGAAATACTTCCCCAGGCCACTTGTTGCTGGTAGATATCAAAAGCTTTCGGCGCCATAATTTCGTCAGCCGACTGCTCGAATGAGTGAAACTCGAAAGGGTGCGAACGCGGCACATAGCCATAGCATGTATATAAAAAGTCCAGCGTAGCGGCTTCGTCTTTCATTGTGTCTTCAAATTCCGGCTGTGCAGGCGGAATAATATCCAGATAGTCGCATGCAACCATCAGGCAGCAGAAAACCGGAAAAATCCTTGCTATTTTAGCAATCTTGTATGTTGATTTCATAACTTTCATATTTTTATCTTTTTAACGTGTTTTTTATAATGTAATCTGAACGCCCAAATTAAAAGTACGTTGCAGCGGGTAAGCGTTCCATGCCAGCTCAGGATCCCACAGCTTGAAAGGGCTGAAGACGGCGAGGTTGTCTCCGCTGAAGTAAACGCGGCAGAACGGGAAACGGTATCCGATTTCCAGGGTTTTGAAGCGCAGGAAACGACCGTCGCGCATCCAGAAAGAGCTGGGCTCCGTATTATTGGAAATATCAGAACTCGTGGTTCCCAGGCGGGGATAAGCCGCGTTCGGGTTTGGATTATTTACCGACCAGTGATCGTCGGCAATCCACTGCATCAGGTTGCGCTCCACTGTCCCCTCGTTCAGTCCGTCTCCACCGGATGAAATGAATGGAGCATATCCGCTGTTGATCATAATACTGCGTTTTGCCGAGCCGTTGAAAAATACGCCAAAATCCAAATTCTTATAGTTTACATTCAGTCCGAAACCATATTGGATACGGGGAATATAATTATAAGGAGACAGCATAACCTGATCTTCTGTTGTAATTGTTCCATCACCGTTTATATCGCGGTATTTGATGTCGCCCGGGCGGATGTTGGAGCCTAACATTGACTGGTCGTACCAGTTGGCTATTTCTTCTTCGCTCTCAAACAGCCCGTCGGCAACATAACCGGTAAGAGTACCTATCGGCTTGCCTGTTATCGTTTGCCAAACGTAGGGGTACTCAGGCTCGTCTGCATATACGTACTCGTTCTGGTTGTAGGTTAAGTTGCCGCGCAAATCCACGTGCCAGTCTTTACCGAATTGCTTTGACCAGCTTGCGCTCACCTCAATCCCGCAGTTTTTTGCCTCGCCGATGTTGCTCCATGGTTTTGATCCCCAGTAGCCCAGCATAGTTGGCCAGGATGCGCGCGACATCAGGATGCGGTCGCGGTGATCGTTGAAGTAGTCAAACGCAATATTAATCTGACGGAACAGGGACAGGTCGATGCCGAAGTTGAATTTTTTGACATGCTCCCATCCGGCATCCTGCACGGCAAGCACATTGAAAGCCGGACCTTTTCTGCTCGTTTCATTGCCCGGAAGACCCGTCCAGAAATTGTGGCCGGCACCTCCGATAGTGATATTGTCCTGATATAAAAAGTGCGGCGCATTGGAATTGAACGAGTCGCTGCCGACCAAACCGTAAGACGTTCTGAACTTCAAATGGTTGACATACTTGCTTACCGGTTCCCAAAAGTCTTCGGAACTTGCCACCCAGCCGATGGAAGCGGCGGGGAAAAACTCGAAGCGATAGCCGTCGGCAAGGCGCTCGGAGCCGTTATAGCCAAAGTTGAACTCGAACAGGTACTTGTTAGCGTAGTCGTAAGTTGCGCGACCCGAATACCCCTGATTGCGGTTGGGCAGTATGCCGCCGCGATATTCGCGCATCAGGTACATGAGCATAGCCGATGCATTGTGGCTGCCAAAGCTCCGCTTCCAGTCTATCCGGGCGTCAAGGTAGAACGTCTGGTCAGCGCTTCTGCTGATATCGGACGTGCTGACGTAATCGTTACCTGTTTGGAGCATTTCCAATTCATATTCGTTGTTTTCGGAGTTGTATGAACCGTCTTTTATCCGGTAGAAATAAGGAGTAATCCAGCGGTTGTAATTTGACTGCGACCAGTTCTTGAAGTTTACCAGCGCTTTTGCACTCAGCCCCTCTGTTATAAAGCCGAAGTCCTGATTGAGGCTTACGGAGGTATTCAAGGTATTGTAGTTGGTTTCCTTGAACGAGCTCATCAGGTATGCATACGGGTTTGTTCCGTATACGCCGGATGTAATTTCGGCGTTACCGAAGCGTATAAACCCGCGGTCGTCTTCCTCTTCCGGAAAATATGCGGGAAATGCAACCGGATTGGTTCGCATGGTACTCTGATACATATCGCTGGTGGTGTAGTTTGGCCCCTGCTGGTTGCCAATCTGTGCCATCATCCGAAGATTTACGGTCGTTGTGTTGGTCAGCTTGTACGAAATATTGTTCTGAAAGTTATATTCCCAGTTGTTAATATTGCTGTCGTAGTAGTAATTCTTCCTTGCATTCAGCAAGCCGGCGTCGTGATTGGCTTGCAGGCTCATAAAGTAGGTTACGCGCGAGCCGCCTCCCTGTACGTTGATGTTGGCGCGCTGGTTGTAGTTGCCGTCTTTAAATATCAGATTGTACCAGTCAACATTCGGATATACGTAAGGATTTACCCCGTTTTTCGTGTTCAGGATATCTTCCTGTGAGTATCGTGGACTGGTAACCGGTTGCGTGCTCCGGGCTTGTACCGCTTCGTTGTATGTTTCCATATACGTAGGTCCGTCGGCAAACGACACGCGATTCATCGGTTTGAAATAGGACGTTTCTACGGAAACGTTGATCCTTGTTTTCATGTTCTCCGCACCGCTTTTAGTGGTTATCAGCATTACGCCGTTCGCTCCGCGATTACCGTAAATAGCTGTTGCCGAAGCATCTTTGAGCAAAGAAAAGCTTTCGATGGTCTCGGCAGGGATGCGATTCAGGTCGGTCGAGGAAATTTCTACGCCGTCCAGCAAAATCAACGGAGTAGCAAGCCCGCCGAACGTATTGATACCCCGGATGTAAAATTCGGATACAGAGCCGGGCTCGCCGCTACGCGTCGTGGATATAATACCCGGAAGTTTTCCGGCAAGCGCGCTGGTGAGCGAGGAAGAAGGCGCTTTTAACGTTGAACCTTTCACTGTAGTGATAGCGCCGGTTATTGATATTTTTTTCTGCGTACCGGCGCCTACCACAACTACTTCATCCATCGCTTCTACGTTTTCCGCAAGGCTGACCCTGATATGGCTTTCGTTCCCGACCGCAACTGTCTGCGCGAGGTATCCGATATACGAAAACTCAAGGGTCGCTTCACTCGAAACGTCCATCAAGAAATTCCCATCCGCGTCCGTGGTAGTTCCGCGCGACGTCCCTTTGACTCCTATCGAAACGCCCGTGATCGGTTCGCCGGTGGCTGCATCTGTTACCGTTCCCGTCAGCCGGCGCGTCTGTGCGTTTGCCGCAAAGCCGGACAGGAGAAAAACGGTAAGCATCATTCCCGAAAGGAAGTTTGTCATTCTTAACCTCCTGCTACTTTTTAAATTGTCTTTCTTTTTCATGTTCATAAATTTTTTGTGTTTTTTGTGTTTACCTTTCGAATATTTTATATTATATTCTCAATTGTGCTGCAAAAATAGCATGATTGTTGCAGACAAATACCGGGTAAAATGTGTAAATGACACGGGTAATTTGGTTAAAATACCTGATAAATCAATATTTAATGATTTACCCTGTATGTTATTTTGTAATTTTACGGCAAATATATATACAGATGACAAAAAAAGTATCTTTCCTGTTTGCGGCAATAATAGCTGCCATAACACTACTTCTGTTTTGTTCCGACACAACTGTCGGCCGGCAACATCCGCTTTTGTAGTTTGTGATAATTCATAGATATAAAACCGCCTCGAAAAGCCGCTTTTGACAACATTATTCCCCATCGAAACACATTGTTAGAGATGGGGAAATTGTAACTTCAGGACTTTTGAGGCAGTTTTTTTGTTTATATATTGAATTTGAAACCTTCCCGGTCATTCTTATGCCGGGAAGCACGCTTATTTTTTTAATATAGTTTCATTTTGCCTGTATTGTAATTGTTTCCGTTTTGAGCCAGGGCGAGGAGAAACCGACTTGAATGTCGCCTTCCCCGTTTGCTTCCACGTATGCAATCATCCGCCCCATAAAGACTCGCTGCCGGTTGTCGCGGTAACTGCCCATATCCGAATTGTTGCCGGCTTCCATGCCCAGGAGTTTGCCGGGGCCTTCGATACTGCAGGTTAACAGGTTATCCGCCAATATCGCCGGGACGCCGTTTTCGTCCAGAAGCCGGACTTCTATCTGTGCTACGCCTCTGTTTTTGTCAATTTCGTTGCGGTATGCTTTCAGCGCGATGCTTGCCGGCTGTTTGGACGTGCGGATGGAGTATTCGCACACTGTACGGTTGTGTTCATCGTAGCCTTTCACGCTTAATGTGCCGGGCTTGAAAGGAATATCCCGGTAAATAATGCCGGTGTTGTCGTCGTAATCCTTCGCTTCGCCGACCGCTTCACCGTTGAGTAACAGCTGTGCTTTCCGGGCGTTGGTGTAACATACGACACGAATTAACTGCGCATCATCGTAATTCCATACCGGCCACGCATCGGTGGAAAGATATGGCTGTTCCCTGCGGTTATTCCCGACGGGATATGTGCCCAGATAAACGGTCGGCTCGTTGCTCCAGAGCGATTTGCGGAAATAGCCGCGCGGTTTGATGAAACCTGCAAAATCCAGCAAACCCGAATAGAATCCGCGCGAAGGCCATACGCCCGATTCCCCAAGATAATCGATGCCTGTCCATAAAAACTGGGCGAAAATATGCGGCTTGTCCCTGACGGCTTTCCATGCATCCATGTCGTGCCGGTTTTCGCTGCCGTAGATGATTCGTTCAGGGTATTTTTCGTGGTCGCTGTCGTAACGGTTTTCGGTGTAGTTGTATCCGGCAATGTCGAGGACAAAGGGATATTCCGTTTCGTTCGACATGGCGACGCCTGCCAGACCGGCTGTAACGGGACGCGAGGCGTCGTGCTGTTTTACCACTTTCACTAACCGTTTGGCAATATCGCCGAGTCGCATGGCATCGGGAGCGTCTTTTTTGTATCCGCCGTACATGGCTTGCGTAAAGCCGCTTTTTCCGTCAAGGACGGGATGCGAATACGGGTCATTCGGGTAATCCACCTCATTGCCGATGCTCCATGCAAAGAGGCAGGGGTGGTTCCGGTCGCGGCGTACGCCGTCGGCCAGGTCGGTTTCGCCCCATTCCGCAAAATAATCGTATGCACCCTGAAATCCCGGTTCGCCGACATTCCAGCCCTGTAT
>JAITCT010000326.1 GCA_031282925.1 Dysgonamonadaceae bacterium
ACTTAAAAATGCACAAAATCATGAAATTGTCTCAAAAGTATTTTTGAACGCAAATTATGCGACAATTTGAATTACACCCACTTTTGATACGATTGCCCTGTAAATTTTTAATCGCGAGATAAATTAAATAAATAATCGTTACCTTTGCATTTTGAAATTAAAATTCTTATTTTTATGAATATATTGCTTTTAGGCTCCGGAGGAAGGGAACATGCTTTGGCCTGGAAAATCGCGCAAAGCCCGAAAACCGGGAAATTGTTTATCGCTCCGGGTAATGCCGGCACAGCCCTGACAGGAATAAACGTTCCGGTTGCAACGACTGATTTCGAGGCATTAAAAAAGTTCGCTTCGGCAAATGAAATCAACATGGTGGTTGTTGGACCGGAAGACCCTTTGGTACAAGGCATTTATGATTTCTTCAAGAATGATTCGGAATTAAAAAACATTCCGGTTATTGGCCCCTCAAAAGCAGGCGCGCAGTTGGAAGGCAGCAAGAATTTTGCCAAAAGTTTCATGATGCGTCATCAAATCCCGACCGCTCAATACCTGAGCGTTACGAAAGATAATCTTGATAAGGGAATTACTTTCCTTGAAACGATGAAATCGCCCTACGTCCTCAAAGTCGATGGTTTGGCTGCCGGCAAAGGCGTATTGATTATCAACAATTTGCCGGAAGCAAAAAAGGAACTGAATGCCATGTTGAACGGAAGTTTCGGAAAAGCCGGCGAAACGGTTGTGATTGAAGAGTTTCTTTCGGGCGTAGAATGTTCTGTTTTTGTGATGACCGACGGCAAATCCTGCAAAATCCTTCCCGAAGCCAAAGATTACAAGCGGATAGGGGAGGGGGATACAGGTTTGAATACCGGTGGCATGGGCGCTGTTTCACCGGTTCCTTTTGCCGATCGGACTTTTATGAAAAAAGTGGAAGAACGGATTGTTATTCCTACGATTGAAGGATTACGAAGTGAATCTATTGATTATAAAGGTTTCTTATTTCTCGGCTTGATTAATGTTGGAGGCGAACCGCTGCTGATTGAATATAATTGCCGGATGGGAGATCCGGAAACGGAAGTTGTTATGTTGCGGATTCAATCCGATTTTGTTGATTTACTGGAAGGTGTTGCACAGGGAAATTTGCAGGAAAAAGCACTGGTATTCGACACCCGTTCGGCGGCGGCAGTTATGCTTGTGTCCGGCGGTTATCCGGGAAACTGCGAAAAAGGCAAAGCCATTACCGGACTTGAAAGCGTACGGGGAAGCCTGCTTTTCCATGCCGGAACAACCGAAAAGGACGGCCGTATCCTGACCGCCGGCGGACGAGTTATCGCCGTCAGTTCGTATGGAAGCGACAAAAACGAGGCCTTACGGCAATCTTTTCAAAATGCCGAAATCATCCGGTTCGACGGCAAATATTACCGGAAAGACATTGGTTACGATTTGAAGTAAAAATATGAATATCGGAAGAATACAGAAATCGTTTGTTTCCAGTTGGATAGTGTTTATTACCTGCACCTTTGCATTCCTTGCTTTCCGGTTATCGGGCGATTGGAATAATGTTAATCTTTGGATATGTACCTTCATTCAGTTTGGTATTGCATTGTATTTATTATTGTTGAACGGTATTTTTTCGATGATTCGTTGCAGGACTTTGTTGCCTGCGATTTTCTATCTGATTTTGACCGGCTGGAATCCAATATTTAATTATGATTTGAACGGTTGTTTGGCGACGCTGTTAACCATATTCAATTATGCGCTTTTATTCAATGCCTATCAAAAGACCGATTCGCAGATCAACGCATTCAATATTTCATTAATACTGGTTTTGGGCAGTTTCCTCCAGCCTCAGCTTTTATTGTTTTTCCCCATATTGTGGATTGGATGTTATTGGTTCCGTAGTTTTAATTTACGGGTATTCCTTGCAAGTCTAACGGGTATTGTTGCGGTTTACTGGATTATTTTTGCATGGAGTATTTATTGGGACGACAGGCAAATATTTTTTGCTACGCTTCCGAAAGCGGAAGATATTTTCTTTATAAACGAACTTCATTTATCTAATTATGAATGGATGAGTTTCGGGATTATTTTGTTTGTATTGGTTTCTGCAGGATTAAATTTATTTATACTAAATATTTCCGAAAAGGTCAAAACGGTTTCTTTTTTGAAATACCTGTACGTTTCCTCTTTCCTTTTCCTGTTTTTGGCGTTTGTGCAAAGCGAATACCGGTCCTGTTGGGAATCAATTGCGTATATTCCCGTTTCATTGATACTTGCTTATTATTTTACACTTGCGAACAAAGTGTACAGTACGGTTTTGATGTTGCTTTTCATCTGCTCGTTTTGGTTTTTGGGATTTTTACAAAACTTTTCCACGTAGCATTTCCCTTTTCCCCGGAGGGCCCTGCAGCCGTTCGACGGTGAAACCGGCTTGCCGCATCATTCTCCGGATACTGCCTTTTGCACAGTACGTCGTGATCATTCCGCCCGGATTCATAGATGAAAAAATCCTGCCGAACAGTTCGGGCGACCATGCGTCGGGCTGTTTGTCGGGAGCAAAAGCGTCGTAATAAACAATATCATTTTTGTCTGGGAAATTAAAATTCTTAAAATCGGTTTGGATTTTTTTGAGATATAGATACAAATTAACCGGTTCGAACTTTTCCCATTCGGTTTGGTGAATAGCCCGGAACAGGGAAGTTTCGGAATAATTCAACCTGTCTGTAATTTCCGGCGGCAAAGGAAATTTTTCCAATCCGGTATAAAAAACTTTAATTTTTTGATTTGCCGCTTCCAGTGCAGTCAGTAAAACATTCAAGCCCGTTCCGAAACCCATTTCAAGGACATGGATTTCAGCCTTCCGGCACTGTTTGAACCCCGCTTCAATATACACATGCCTCGATTCCCGGATGGCGCCGTTTACGGAATGATAATGTTCGTCCATTTCCGGCAGGAAAAGAGTAGGCGAACCATCGGCAGTCGTTTGGATTTCGATTTTCATTTTTCGAAGTTCAAAGGGAGATTTTTGCGGTAAGCCGTAGCCGTGAATAGAGCGATTAACTCTTCCGCTTCGTTTGTTACAATTACCTCAAAAGTAGCCAGTTTTTTGTGCAAATGGACGATTTTAGCTTCGGCGTACAATGTTCCGGCGTCAATACTTTTGAAATAGCGGATACTTGTTTCGATTGACATCGCCAGATTACCGCAGGCATTGACGGCGGCGGCAAATGCCAAATCGGCCAGCGTAAAAATGGCGCCGCCTTGCACCACATTTCCGGCATTGAGATGCATGTTGCGTATTTCCATTTTCGTTTTTGCGCGGCCGGGTTCGGCCTCCAGTAATTCGATACCAGAGAGAGCGGCGTAGCGGTCGTCTTTGAAAAATTCTCTGATTGTCATTGTTCCGAATTTTTTTTGCAAATGTAACAATTATTTTATGAGTTACAGGTAAGTGAGTAAACAAAACTCGTTAATTCATCAATGTGTAGATATTTCCTTGTCGCAACTTAAATTATTTATTTCTTCTCTTAAAGAATTAACCACAAAACCTCCGTGTAGCTCCGTTTATACATAAGCCACAGAGGATACGGAGTTCCGGGAGTTTTTATCTCCGAAAACAAATTGAATTGATTAGAACAATATTGTTTTGAATTAACCACTATTTTAACCTTGCGACAATCTGAAGTGTATTGGGTGTATTTACCGATTGGAGGGGATTTTGCTGTTTAAAAAAGAATGTTGTAATTTTGACCGGTAAAGTTTATTTAATATATGAAACAGCGAATTTATATTGATACTTCGATGTTGAATTTGCAGGATTTACCGAGCCATTATTTGAGCGGGTAAAGAATGATGAGTTGCAGATTGTTTATTCTTCCCTTACCGAACAAGAGTTAGAGCTTGCGCCTGAAAAGGTAAAACAATTAGTGCGAAGTTTACCGGCTACAAATGTGGAATTTATATATATAAGTGCCGAAGCAATTGCTCTTGCCCAACAATATATTATCGAAAACGTTGTTGGCAAAACATGTTATGAAGATTGTTTGCATATTGCTTTGGCAACAATTCATAAGGTAGATATATTTGGCAAGTTGGAATTTTAAGCATATTGTCAATACAATAAGAATACGCGGCTATAATACCGTTAATTTAAAAATGGGTTATGCAACCCTCGAAATTCGTTCACCAAGAGATTTAATGAAATATGAAGACTGATAAGAAAAAAAAAGAATTTGATGCAGTGCAGTTTATGCGTCAGGTAAGGGACAAAATCAGCGCTGAAATATGCGATATGTCCCCTGAGCAAATATTGGAATACTTCAAACAACGTGTTCCAAAAGAGAGAATAATGCCTGCTCTTTGATTTGCCGGAATAATTTTTATCCGTCTGTGCGTTATTTAAAAATTTCATGTAAATTTGCAGTTTCAAAATAAGAACTTATTAATTTAAAAACAGGTTATTTATGAAGAAGTATAATTTTAATGCAGGACCTTCCGTTTTGCCGCAAGAAACTGTAAACAATACGATTAACGCTATTAAAGAATTTGCCGGAACAGGTTTGGGTTTAATGGAAATAAGCCATCGTTCCAAAGAGTTTCAGGCTGTAATGGACGAAACGGTTGCTTTATTCAAAAAAATCTTAAATATTCCGGAAGGCTATTCCGTGCTGTTTCTGGGCGGAGGTGCAAGTTTGGAGTTTTGCATGGTGCCTTACAATCTGCTGGAAAAGAAGGCCGCTTACCTGAATACCGGAACGTGGGCAAGTAAAGCGCTGAAAGAAGCCAAATTATTTGGGGAAGTTGTAGAGGTTGCTTCTTCCAAAGCGGATAATTTTACCTATATCCCCAAAGATTATACCATTCCGGCTGACGCCGATTATTTCCATATTACTACTAATAATACGATTTTTGGAACGGAAATTCACCACGATATAGATTCGCCGGTAACTTTGGTTGCCGACATGTCGTCCGATATTTTTTCCCGTCCTGTGGATATAAGCAAATACGGGCTTATTTACGGAGGCGCGCAGAAAAACCTGGCTCCGGCAGGCGTAACTTTCGTGATTGTGAAAGATGAAATTCTGGGAAAAGTAAGCCGTCCGATTCCAACCATGCTGGATTATCGTACGCATATTAAGGAAGGTTCGATGTTTAATACGCCGCCTGTAGTGTCGGTTTATGCTGCACTGCAAACTTTGAAATGGTTGAAATCCATTGGCGGTACCGCCGAAATGTATCGCCGCAACAAGGAAAAAGCGGACATGCTTTACGCCGAAATCGACCGCAATAAACTGTTTAAAGGAACCGTTACGGTCAAAGAAGACCGTTCGCTGATGAACATCTGTTTTGTGATGAACGAAGAATACAGGGATTTGGAAACCGAATTTTTGCAATTCGCCGTATCCAGAGGCATGACAGGTATTAAAGGACATCGTTCGGTCGGCGGATTCAGGGCTTCAACCTACAATGCCCTGCCGAAAGAAGCGGTACGGGCTTTGATTGACACAATGAAGGAATTTGAAAAGAATAAACGGGTTGACAAGTAAATGAGTTAACGAGTTGACAAGTTAACAAGACTCGTTAACTTGTTTACTTTTAACTATTAATCCTTATATATTATGCAAACAATAGACAAGTTTAATTTTTCAGGACAAAAAGCTTTTGTCCGCGTAGATTTCAATGTTCCACTGGATGAAAAATTCAATATCACGGACGATACCCGCATCCGGGCTGCCATTCCGACATTGAAAAAAATTCTTTCGGATGGCGGCAGCCTCATTATTGCTTCCCATTTGGGACGTCCCGACGGGGTAACCGGGAAATACTCCCTGAAACACATTTTGGGACATGTGTCCAAGTTGTTGGGCGTTCCCGTTGATTTTGCCGACGACTGCCTCGGCGCGGAAGCCGTTGAAAAATCAGCCGCTTTGAAAGCGGGGCAAGCGCTTTTGCTGGAAAACCTGCGTTTCCATGCAGCCGAAGAAGGCAAACCCCGCGGACTGGCAAAAGACGCTCCCGAAGAAACAGTCGCTGCCGCCAAGAAAGCCGAAAAAGCCAGTCAAAAAGAAATGGCCAAACAATTGGCTTCTTACGCAACGGTTTATGTCAATGACGCTTTTGGGACGGCTCACCGCGCCCATGCATCGACAGCGATTATCGCCGATTATTTCGACGCCAATCACAAATTGTTCGGTTATCTGATGCAAAATGAAATTGACGCGGTGGAAAAAGTATTGAAAAATACGGTCAGGCCTTTCACGGCCATCATGGGCGGTTCGAAAGTATCTTCCAAAATTGACATCATCGAAAACCTGCTTACTAAGGTGGACAACCTGATTATTACCGGCGGTATGACTTATACTTTTACCAAAGCTTTGGGCGGTAAAATCGGTAATTCGATTGTGGAGGACGATAAACTGGATCTGGCTTTGAACCTGATCCGGAAAGCAAAGGACAACCACGTGAATTTAGTGCTGGCCGAAGACGCCAAAGCTGCAGACAGTTTCAGCAACGATGCAAAAACGCAGTTCGTTCCGGCAGGTGAAATTCCCGATGGCTGGGAAGGTCTGGACATTGGTCCCGAAACGGAAAAGAAATTTGCCGAAGTCATCAAAGCATCCAAAACAATACTCTGGAACGGACCGACAGGCGTATTTGAATTTGATAATTTTGCCGGCGGTTCCAAAGCCGTAGGCTTAGCCATTGCGAAAGCAACGGACAACGGAGCTTTCTCGCTTATCGGCGGAGGCGATTCGGTGGCTTGCGTCAATAAATTCGGCATTGCGGACAAAATGTCGTACGTATCAACCGGCGGAGGCGCTCTTTTGGAATTTATCGAAGGGAAAGTGTTGCCGGGAATCAAAGCGATTCGCGGGTATTAGCCGTTAGCTTGGGGCGTCAAATTATACTGCGCTTGAGACTGTTGAATTATAAAAACTCCACCGTTTTGCGAAAGCAGAACGGCGGAGTTTTTTTCGGTTAATTCTTTTTGGAAGCAGAAAAAGAATTGTCAATTATCGAACGGCGATTTTGCACGAATCCGCGTGTATTCCGTTGATACTTGTTGTGGTGATGATTGCTTCGCCTCTGGCATGGGCGGTTACTGTGCCATCAACTACCGATGCCATGCTTTCGTTGCTGCTTGTCCGGGTGATTGCCGGCACTGCCCCCGTTGGTGCGAGGCTGTGCCTCGCGCCGTTTATTTTGACAGGTTGAACCTTGTCGCAACAAAGGGTTGCTTATGTGGGTGATGGCTGAGTTGACTGTAAGGGCGCACCCGCGTGTGCGCCCTGATCATCGAGGAGGCGACATCCTAACCATCGGGGGCGCATTTTTGAAATTATTGTGGGGCGCACACACGGGTGCGCCCCTACGCTGGTACAAATGAATAAAATTTTTCGATTTTCGATTTTCAATTCGCAAAGTTTCTGTAAATCAACGAATTATTGCCAACAGAAACCGGAATGTTGCCGGTAAAAACCGCATTACTTCGGATTTCTTCGCCTTATGGCTCGAAATGAGGCGGCGAGGTCACGTAACCCATTGGTTCTCTTTTTCCCGCGCAATTCGTATTTTGTAATTAGGGTCTGCTGAAAAACGCCTAACTATTTGATAAATTGAGATATATTATTAATTTTGCAAAAAAAGTGCAAAGAAAAAAGGGAAACAGTCGCAAAAGCCGTGCATTTACCCCCTCCTGTGAGAGTCCGAATCAGTTGACACTTTCGGGATTCGAACATCCTTTTGATCGGGAATTGGACAAGAGTAACCGTTGGGTATTGTTGGCACATCTGATACCCTGGGACGAAATCAGTAGCATCTACCACAAGGCGGTAGGAATCAGCTCAACCGGTCGTCCCGGTCTGAATCCCC
>JAITCT010000042.1 GCA_031282925.1 Dysgonamonadaceae bacterium
AATGTATTGCTAAAGGCAAGCCCCATAAACCCTGCGGGTTCGGTAAAAAAGTCGGATTGATCACCACGGGAGAGTTTGCAGTGAAAAAGGAAAAACAGTTAAAAAAGATCGGAGAGTGACTGTAGCCATTAAAGGCTTTCTGGAAAATCTCTTTGATGGATACACGATAGAACCGTTGCCTAATCAAATGGAAGAAAACGACCTGTACCTGCCTAAAAAATTGGTTTATGAGCGAGGGGGCAAAGGCAAGGCCCAAATCAGGGGAGTAAAAATTTTGATACCCTCTCCCCCCAAAGCGGGAGACAGCCGGTATCAAAAACAAATGAAGCGTAAGAAATGCATAACCGGAGCCGCTGTTGAACCGGTAACCGGACACTTGAAAACCGATTTTCGTATGCAACAGAATTATCTGTCAGGCGAAACCGGCGTACAGCTCAACGCTTTTTTAGCGGCAACTGCCCGGAATTTGAAAAGAATGATGGAAAAACTGAAAAAACAAATTTTGCAAATTATTTTTTGTCTCTTTTTCCCGCAAAATTTACATCTGTTTTATTTGCCTGCTGTATAAATCCGGCTTTTTAAGGAACGACGAAATATTTCTCCCTGTTTTATTTGCGATTTTCGCCGATTTTTGTTTGTCTTTGTCGATATTATTTTGAATACAAACACAGGGATTGAAAAAATAATTAACCATTTACATTTATTTGGTAATTTCAATACTAGATTGTACTTTTGTAGCGCAATGGAAAAAATAAATAACAAACATGCATGGATTGCCGGCGCCTGTGTTTTGGCAATAATTACGGTCGGAGCGGCCTGTTATATTCTTTATCAGAATAAACGGATGAAAGAATACCGGTTGCAGTCGGAATTGATTAAAGAAGAGCTGGCCGATGAATACAACGATTTATCCAATCAATACGAGGGATTTAAAATGACTGTCAATAATGATTCCCTGATTGCCAAACTCGAATCGGAACAGATGAAGGTGCAACGCTTGCAGGAAGAACTCCGGACGGTTAAGTCAACTAATGCCAAACGTATCAATGAGCTAATGCGGGAACTGAAGACTTTGCGAACCGTCATGCAGAACTATATCCAGCAAATTGATTCCCTAAACCGGCTCAACGAACAGCTGACCGCCGAGAACCGTACCGTTACGGCCAAATACAACATGGCTGCGCAAACCCTTTCCCAGCTTTCGCAGGAAAAAGCAAAACTCACCGAAACTATTCAAATGGCTTCCCAATTGGACGCGAGCAATATATCCGTCATCTGCCTGAACAGGAAAAACAAGACTACGGACAAAATTGACAAAACGGATAAAATCGAAGTCCGGTTTATAATTAATAAAAATATCACGGCTACCCCTGGCGAGAAAACCATTTACATTCGTATTCAAAAGCCGGATGATGATGTGCTTGTGAAAAGCAGAGCCAATGTTTTCACCTACGAAAACAAAGAAATCAATTATTCCGCCAAACGCAGCATCGAATATACCGGAGAGGAATATCCGATGAGCATTTACTGGCAGGTAGAAGAGTATCTCATGCCCGGAACGTATCGTGTAGATCTTTTTGCGGACGGTAACCGGATCGGGCAAAAATTATTCCTGTTGGAGAAATAAACTTCTCACGGAAAAAATATCAACTGCACCAAAATATAAACCGGAAGCAGCACAATCAACGAAAATTTCAGCATATAAGCAAAGAATCCGGGCATTTTCACGCCGTTTTCTTCAGCAATTGCCTTCACCATAAAGTTAGGTCCGTTGCCGATGTAAGTCATTGCACCGAAAAATACCGAGCCGACGGATACGGCTTTGAGCAAAATTTCGGGAATCCCTGCCGCCAGAGGGGGAACGGCCGGCAATCCCTGTGCAACGCTGTAAAACGCCAAAGCGGTAGGCGCATTATCCAAAAATGAACTCAATGCGCCGGTGGCGTAATAAAATTGCCATGGAGCATGTAAACCCATACTTGCGGCATTTTGGTTGAGGAAAATCAATGCCGGCGTCATCGTTGCGAAAATACCCAGGAAAACCGCCGCCACTTCGAGGATGGGCGTCCAGGTGAATTTGTTTGAACGGCGCACTTTCTTTTTCGTGAAAATCAAAGAAGCCGCAGCCATTGACAGCAAGGCTATCTCACGCAGGAATTTAATCCAAACCGGGGCATGTTCGCCGCCCATTGACGGGATATAAGTGGAATTGATGAATGCTACCGACAACACAATGCCGAGCAGAAAAATAAAATTCACATTTCCCGATATGCGCAAAGGAACCTGTTCACGCATGTCGGCGGAAATATTTTGCCATGCTTCCTTCCGGAAAAAATAGCGCTCCACCGCATAATAAACGCCCAATAAAATGACGCCGGTCAACAACCATGCGGGCAACAAATTTAAAAACCAGGTGAAATTTGCGCCACGCAAATAAAGCAAAAACAGCGGAGGATCGCCCAATGGAGTGAGTAATCCGCCGCAATTGGCAACAGCGGCAATGAAAAACAACACGGTGTGTACCTTGAATTTCCGTTGATCGTTCGTTTTAAGCACAGGGCGGATGAGCAGCATCGCAGCGCCTGTCGTACCCATTATCGAAGCCAGAACATAGCCTGTGGCCAGGAAAAGCGTATTCACACCCGGCCTTGCTTTAATGTCGCCCCGGAGATGAATGCCGCCGGTAACGACAAACAGCGCCTCCAAAAGAATGATAAACGGCAAGTAATCGAACAGCATCTGATGGGTGAGTTTCTCAATAATTCCGTTGAGAAACATGAAGATTACAATCGGGACGCTAAGCGCCAGCGAAACAAACAGTTTATTGCGGTTATTCTCCCACCGGCGTTCCGCAAAAAGCGGCGCTAGTGCAATAACAAGCAATTGTACAACAAATGGAATTAAAATCCAGACAGGAACAGTTTCAATATTGTGCATTTTTACGTTTTTTTATCCGGGGGACAAAAGTAAATATTTTTTTTGATTATACGGCGAAGTATCAAACTGATTCGAGAGAATTGCTTTTTACCTTATATAAATAGCAACTTGAATGAATTAATCGTTATCTTTGCGCTCTCTTTTTGTGAATATTACACGATCACATGATGGAATTTATTATCATAATCGCACTCATCCTGCTTAACGGCATTTTTTCCATGTCGGAAATCGCACTGGTTTCGGCGCGTAAGACACGTTTGGAAACGGAAGCGAAAAAAGGCGGCAAGGCGGCGAAAACCGCTTTGCTGCTTTCCGGCGAACCGGATAAATTTCTTTCCACGATTCAAACAGGTATTACTTTAATCGGCATCCTCACCGGTTTGTATTCGGGAGAAGCCTTTGCCGGCGACTTTGCAAAAATCATTGAACCCGTCGAAGTTTTAGCGCCATACGCGCCGGCTATCGCAACCTTTTTCATCGTATTTTTCGTAACTTATTTGACCATCGTATTCGGCGAATTAATTCCCAAGCGATTGGGGCTCAATATGTCCGAACGGGTGGCAAAAGCGGTGGCAAGACCCATGCTCGGCTTGTCTCTCGTCATGAGTCCGGTTGTTTGGCTGTTATCAAAAAGCACGGCCGTATTTCTCAAAATACTCGGAATTAAAGACGACGGAAGCAAAGTAACCGAAGAAGAAATCAAATCCCTCGTGAAAGAAGGTTTGGACGCCGGCGAAGTGCAGGCCATGGAACGCGCTATCGTGGAACGGGTTTTCAGCCTCGGAGACCGTGATGTGGATTCCATCATGACGCACCGCAACGATTTGGTGTGGCTGAATGTTTCCGACCCTAAAGACAAAATACGGGAAACGGTTATGAACGATATGCACGGCATCTATCCGGTTGCCTCCGGAAATCAGGACGAAATTTTGGGCGCAGTGTATTTGAAAGACCTGTTCGGACGCATTGACACGCCCGATTTTTCGCTGGAACAAATCATTCGCCCGGTACAGTATCTTCCCTATAACAAGAGCGTTTACGGCGCATTGGAGCAATTCAAAAAAGCCCATGTCAAATACGCCTTTGTAACGGACGAATTCGGCGAAGTGAAAGGAATCGTTACCCTGACCGATATGCTGGAAGCCTTAGTCGGCGAAGTTGCCGAAGAAGGGGAAGAAAGTTCCTTCATCGTGCGGGACGACGGCAGTTTTCTTGTAGACGGGCAATACTCGTTCTACAACTTCCTGGAATACTTCAACCTGGAAGAATGGTACGCCGAATATGATTACAACACCCTGAGCGGACTGATTCTGGATATTTTGGAACATGTGCCGAGGGAAGGGGAAAAGTTTTCGTGGTATCACTTTGATTTTGAAATCATCAACATGGACGGAGCGAGAATTGATAAAGTTTTAGTGAAACCGAAAAACAGATAAAAATGATAACAATTCCATTATTTGAAGCAATGGTAGCCATTGGCGGCCGGTCGAACAAACCGGTTTCTCCCGCAGACTATATCCATTTTGTTACCCTGGATTCGCGGGAAGTAAGAGAAGGCACACTGTTCGTCGCCTTGAAAGGACAACATGCGGACGGGCATGATTTCATCCGGGAAACCGAAAAGCGGGGAGCCGTTGCCGTCGTTGTAGAGCATGAAATGGCCGGCGTCCACATTCCCCAGTTCATCGTCCCTTCTTCCGTTCGGGCATGGGGCGATTTGGCGCGGATTTGGCGCGGACGGCTGAATATTCCCGTTGTCGCCGTAACCGGAAGCGTAGGCAAAACAAGTACGAAAGAATTGATTGCATACGTGCTTGAAGCAAAATTCAATACGCACAAAAGCCGGAAAAATTTCAACAACGAGATAGGCCTGCCTGCCGAACTAATGAATCTGGATGAGTGCCGCCAATGCTCCGTTGTAGAATTTGGAATGAGAAACCTCAACCAGATTAATTACCTGTCGAGAATTGCCCGCCCCAATATATCCGTAATCACCAATATCGGCATGTCGCATATTGAAATTTTAGGTTCGCGGGAAAACATTGCTAAAGCCAAGGCGGAAATCCTGGAAGGCATGGACTCGGAAGGTATTCTAATCATCAATTGCGACGATGACTTTTACGATTACATCAAATCCCAAGCCCATTGCAAAGTGATTTCTTTCGGGACAAACCCCGGTGCGGACGTTCGCATTTCGGATGTGCAACTGAATGAAAAGGCAAATCCGGGCTTTAAACTGAACGATTTCCCGGTGGAAATGAAAAACAGCGCCGGCAAACACCTTGTTTACAATGCCGCTGCGGCTTATGCCGTTGCCGGCCAAATGGGCGTCAATCCGGAAGACATTGCCGGACGGTTTGCCACGTTCAGCGCTCCCGACCGGCGCGGTTCTTTTTCCCGTTCCGCAAACGGGGCTTTGCTTCTGGATAACACCTACAACGCCGCCCCCGACAGTATCCAATCTTCTTTACATACGCTTTCCGAATTAGCGGGAAAAGGGAAACGGACAATCGCCGTCATCGGTGAAATGCTGGAATTGGGCGCATACAGCGAAGAAGCGCACCGGCACATCGGGCGGATAATCGCAGGGATAAACCGGCCGGAGTTGCTGGTTACCATAGGCAAAAATGCGAAATTAATCGGCGAAGAAGCGCACAGGAAACATTGGAAACATTTTGAAGATGCGGCTTCGGCTGCTAAATACCTGTCGGCGGAAGTTACCGACAATGATATTGTATTATTGCAGGGGTCAAATGGTGTTCGGCTGGATTTGGCGGTGGAAACAATGGTTAAGGGTTAATGATAATTAAAAGGATTATTCAGCCGCATATTGTGTAAAAATACGCCCGAATAAAAAAAGTAACGCGTTATATTTCAAAAATAACCAATTATATTCGGAATATAACGCATTATATTTTAAAAATAACCGGTTATATTCGGAAAATAACGCGTTATAATTGAGAATGGAGAATTAGCGCAGCCATCATTGCGAGCCGCTTCGCGGCTCGCAATCCGGAGAAATTACGAATTACGTAAGGGCGCACCCATGTATGCGCCCTGATCATCGGTTCAGTCATTCCCGCGAAAGCGGGAATCCCCCAAAAAACAAGCATTGATTTTCAGGGTATTGCAGGTCTTCGCCGTGCCCGCAATGACGCAATGAGGCAGGATAATCCCCTAATTGTCAATTATCAGAAACTCCGAAAACCAGAAATGCTGATACCGGGCACTGTTCAAAATGATTTTGGCAGGTTTGCCCCAATAAATTTTTCTCAATTGAATTTGGAAAAATCATGACGGTCTCAGCATGTATGTAATATTTATCAGTGTTGTAACCCGTTCGGTTATGGCATTAACCGAACCCGACACATTGATACGGTTTCTTCCGGCTGCAGCTTGGATAACCTTCCCTGTCAATGACCAAATTTTACAAATAAATTGAATCCGGTTATAAACTTATTGAGAAAAATCATCATTAGGCCAACATTTTTTCGACACAAATTTACATGAATTTTTTTATGTGCCACACAGACAGATAAAAAACAAATATCTATAAGGAGGGCGGACTCAAACTGGACACGCTGGATGTTACTGTTGGGTTGGTTGGCTTTGATAAAAAAACGGGCGAACTTTCGCTTAAGTATTTCAATGAATTTGCCATTTACGGAGATACTTTGCCATACATTTTGTCTGGATTCCAATACGGCGATTATGCTGCAAATAAGAAGTATGATCCGGGCAAATTGTATCACGCCAAAAATTATCCTTATTTCCAAATATATGAAAAGAATGGCAGTACTCCATTGATCTACGGTAAAGCAGAGGCACCCGTCGTTCCTACTAACTGGGGAAAACTCAACGTACCGAACAAAAACGATTCGGTTGTGTATTCATGGTTTAATCTTAAAGTTGCTGGCGATAGTGCTGTTATACTTTCTGGGTATACGTATGATGGGTTATCCGATACTAGTGCAATAGTTCGTTTGGATTCTGCTGCCAGTTGGGCAAGAGATGAACGAGATACTCGTGGCTATGATAGCCATGGGCTTGATACGACAAGTCTCTCTGTAGATTCAATAGCACCATGGAGCAGCGAGGCTCCTCGTGTGTATCTGAAAAAGGAGGCCAACGGACAGCTATCATTTACTGTTAAAGTAGGCAATGACAAAAAACAGGGGTTTGGACAAACGGGGCTCCTACGCCTTTTGAATATAAAGGTAATGGAACGAACGCCAAGGCTGTGTCGAAATTTTATTACGGAGATACAACGTTGATAATAGATATGGAAGGTGTTTATAGTAAAGAAGGTGTCTTTGGGTCGGACACAACACACAACCGAATTTTTAATGATAACGGAGGAGATTTAGGGAAGAGATATTTGTATAAAAATAAAGATGACAGTTGGCGTCCTCTTTACGTCAAAGTACAGAAAGTAGATGAAGATGCGGAAAAGGAAAAGAAATATGAATATGTAGGAAAAAAATGGCTGGAAGAAAATAAACTTTTTGATGTTCGCGTAACACCGGAAGTTCTTATTACCGATCTTCTCAACAAGTTCATTTCAGACGGGAAAGGGAAAATCTCCCTTACGGAAACCAAAGGCGCTTCATTTAGAATTTCTCATGCGGATACAATCCGCAAAGACGGGCATACTGCCGGTGGAAAATGGTTTGCTAACGAAACGTATTCATATACAAATCCTGAGGCGAGAAAATTCCAGAATGAGGACAGCGTTGAATTGTTCAATATTTCGGACGGACAGGGACGCCTTTTAACTGTTTCGGATGATATTGATTTTGATTTTCCGCAAAGAAATTCACTGGCATGGGCAGACTCCCTCAAGGACAACGGCGAATCCGTCCGTCAAAAGTTTGCTATCGTTCGCGATTATACCGACGGCAGTTTTACGTTCCTGCCCGTAGCTGCCCGCTACTGGGACAAAAGTAATATTGAGAAAACCAATGATTCGCTGTCTTTCAACCTGGCTATAGGCAGAAATAACGAAGGCGGCGTATTCGTTAACCTGAAGGGAGCATGGCATCTTGAAAGCACTCTTTCTTACAAACTGGTTGCAGCCGATTCTCTTTCCAAGTCAGAACCCCTCCGGTTCAAATTAACTTCGCCTTTACACCGGTGGAACGGACCGGCGAGTGATTATGTGGCCGTCAAGAAGAAATC
>JAITCT010000044.1 GCA_031282925.1 Dysgonamonadaceae bacterium
GAATCCGGAAGAGATCCTTTACCTCCTACGTATATAGCGGATTTACCATCTTTACCGTCTTCGGAACCTATCTGGAAATAAGCCCTGGCTTCACTCCACGCACCGGGGCAATACCAATACTTCAATGACCAAGCTGCCTTGGCCGGCGCAAATGTAACGGCGCACAGCACTGTAAATAAAATTGTTCTTTTCATCTTTTTATTTTTTAATGAGTTAATAATAAAGATATCGCAAAGGTAATAAGAAGTAACTATAACATCACTCGCATTTGGCAAATTAATTACGAATTACGGGGGCGTAGGGGTGCACCCGCGTGTGCGCCCCCAATGATACATGACGCACGCCCGATGATACATGACGCGCCCAGTTGGGTATAAATCTCATTTTTACCTTATTTTCTCCAACAAAACAACCTCAGTAGCAAAAGCGTGTTAATAATTAAATTTCCCTGACCTTATTACATTGTACGCGGTATGGTTTTGTGCATTGGCAAACGAAACACAATTGAAAATTGAGAATTGAAAATGATCATTTTGACAGGTTGAACCTGTCGGGATAATTGCGACAAGGCAGAACCTTGTCGCAACAAAGGAAAATATCGCCCCTGTGCCTGACGGCACAACGACCATGGATTAACAGCTTTGTGTTTTCGTGTTTACAAAATGCGAGGCTGTGCCTCGCGCCGTCTATTCCGACAGGTTCAACCTGTCGGGAGGGCGTAGGGGCGCACCCGTGTGTGCGCCTTGAATCATCGGTGGCGCCGTCCTGAAATCATCGGGGAGCGCATTTTTTGAAATTATTGTGGGTACATACGGGTACACCCCCTACGCGGGTGCAACAAATGAATAAAAATTTTCCGATTTCCGATTTTCAATTTGTAAAGTTCCTGTAAATCAATGAATTATTGCCGAAAGCAAGTGAAATATTGCTGCTAACAAACTAATTTCTGCCAGCAGAAACCGAAATTATGCCGGCAAAAACCGAAATGTTGCCGGCAGAAAACCAATTTTTGCCGGCAGAAACCTGAATGTCGCCGGCAGAAACTCAATTTTTGCCGGCAGAAAACATATTTTTGGGAAATTTTTCCCTATCATCTTTTCATCTGTTTTTTAATTCCTTTTATCAATAACTGTTTCTCCATTCTGTTTAATCCGAACAGCCAGAAAAACAGGCTAATCGACAAAATGCTTATCGTTACCGTACTGATAAAATCAAACAGCGGGAAATTGGTCGATATCTGCATGTATAATACCGGGAAAATCGCGGAGCAACCGGCTACCGTTATCAAACGAAGTATCACTTTGGTTAAATAGTCCCGTACGGGAAATTTCACCGTTTTGCGCAATTCCAATAAACGGGCGAATAATCCGATGGCGGCAATGCCGATAGCGATGAAATAGGTTGTTTCGGCCGGAAATCCGAAATAATAGAAAAGGTATGTCAATCCGAAAGTAAGAAGAAATCCGGCGGACAAAATCAACTGGTAATATTTGATTTTGCCCGACGCCTGGGAAACTGCCGCAACAGGAGCGTAAGCCGACGTAGTTAATGTTTCCGCAAGCGCAAGCTGCGTAAATAAAACGCTGTGTTCGGGAATTTTTCCCAGCCATAAATACAACAAATATTCCGTTTGCAAAAGAATGGGCAAAATCATAATGAATAGCAAATAAAAGGAAATTTTGGAAGCAAAGAAGACCAGGCGGTACATATAACCCGTTTCGTTCCGCGAATAGGATTGCACGATGGGGGGGCGGACAGCCAGCATAAAATTACCCGCAAAATTATACACCGCAATGTTTACCTGCTGGGCAAGCGCCCGCGCCGCATTGTAAGCCGGCGCAAAAAACTGATTCATTGCAATGGTAACTCCCTGCGAACAGAGCGCGTCGGAGGAAGTTCCCAGCATGATCCATCCGGAAAAGCCGAAGATTTTTTTTAATAAACCGGCGTCCCACAAAAACCGGCCGGAACATTCCGGAAAGTTTTTCCTGCAATAGAAGGCATAAATGAGCCTGACGGTCAATGCAGCCGCAAACAGCAATACGGCATACAACTGTAATTTATCCCACGCAATGCGGCTTATCAAGCAGGCAATCGCCAGTTTTGAAACAGCGTCTGTTATCGAAAGAACGGCGTAAATTCCCATGCGCTCGTGTGCAATAATAGCCGCATTGTATGGCGAAGTAACGATATTGACGACCAAAGTAAATGCCGAAAAATGATATACCCACAACGCCGCCTGAAAACGTTCGGGAGGAATGACCAAAGAATGATAAACCATCCATAATCCGGCGGTTTCGGACAAAACCAAAACAATCAGCGCCATCAAACAGTGTCCTGTGAGGCTGGCAGAGAAAATATCCGGCAACCGCTGTTGATTGTCTTTGCCCATTTCGTAGTTGAGAAAACGTTGAGTGGCTGTGAGCATCGAAAGGTTGAAGAATCCCCACAGCATGACAACCCCGCCCACAACACTGTAGATCCCGAAATCGTCAATCCCCAAAACGTTCAACACAATGCGTGAGGTGTACAGGCTGATAATCATCGAAAAAAACAGCCGCACATACAGCAGCAGGGTATTTTTCGCTATCCGTTTATTATTTCCCATTGCCGGTTCATAATTTTAGCACGGCAAAAGTAGTAAAAATCCGCTTAACACGGAGTTACTTGAAAGGATATTCAAATTGTCGCAGCCGTCATTGCTGTAAAAGTCAAATAATTCGTTATCTGTTTAAGCGATTAGCAGGCGGGATATTACCAGGTCTGTGTTCATTATAACAGACCAGAAAACCCAACAATTCATTTTTTTTTAAGTCATCCATGTCCTCATAGAGGGCCTACTCAATACAATCCTCCTTAAGAGTTTTCCAAAACCGTTCCACTTTTCCGTCAGTTTGCGGGCGGTAAGGCCTCGTGTAGCGGTCTTTGATGGCCATTTCCATCAACAGACGCTCAAAGGGGTGTCCCCCCTGTTTTTGGCCGCAGGGCCGCTGCCAAACTCCGCCCCGCTGTCAATGATCACGGCGTCAACTTCCGGACAGTACTGCCGCCTGAGGATATTTTAAAGGCTTTCAGGGTGGCAATCATCACGCTAAGGGCATTTTTGTCTTCGAGTACCTCCACTCGGGCTGGGCGAGAGTGATTCCTTCAGACAGCTGATGGCAGTCAATATGCACTGATTCCCCGATTTTCTCCATGATAATTTTCCTCTGTTCCTGTTTCTGAACCCGGTGTAATCTGTTCAGTCCATACAGTGAATTTGTTTTGAGGCGTTCCAAATTCGATTTGGGGATTTCACAATTTGTCGGAGAACAAAAACATGGAGTTTTTCAAGCAGGCCGCTTGGATTGTTCTTCTTAATTTTCCGGTAATAACCGGTAACATCCGGTTTGGTTTTTATGGATTTCACAAAATACAGGATATGAGGCGCAGCTAATTGCTTTCCTTTCCGGTTAAAATGAAAGGCGGCAAAAATGCAATGCTGCGAGTTTTGCTGTTTTTTAACTCCGGCTGGTGCGAGGCTGTGCTTTGTGCCGTCTATTTTGACAGGTTGAACCTGTCGGGATAAAAGGCGCGAGGCACAGCCCTGCACTAACGGGGGGATTCCCGCGAAAGCAGGAATGACGGCCCCTGTTGCAGCAAGGTTTTACCCCGGATTGCTTTGCCTTACGGCTCGCAATGACGCGGTGGGGCTGAATACCCTCCCCGTAATTCGTAATTTCACCGCGCCATTGCAAAGGCGACAGCCGGAAATAAGCAGGAATAAGTGTTATATGAAATTTTTCATGTAAATTTGCAGCCGAATCATCTGTAAAATGATAATGAAAAAATTTTTTTCTTTCCTTTTCGGGTTAACAGGATGGAAATCTGCACTGAATGAAGAAATTCCTCCGCAATGTGTGCTTTGTGTAGCTCCGCATACCAGCAACTGGGATTTTATACTTGGCATTATTTTCTGTAAGTCCACAGGAAGAACGATTCGGTTTTT
>JAITCT010000053.1 GCA_031282925.1 Dysgonamonadaceae bacterium
AATATTCCGTTACCTGATGCGGAAAAAGAATGTCGCTACCCTCGAAGAACTGGTTGAAGCAGCCAAAGCCTTAGGCATTAATTTCTATGCCTGCGAAATGGCAATGCACATTCTCGGACTGGAAAAGAGCGATTTTATTCCCGAAGTGAAAGATGTATTAGGCGTGGCAACCTTCCTGAACCTTTCGGAAGGCGGACAAACCTTATTTATTTAATGGACAATTGATAATGAATCAATAATTGTCAATTATCAATTCATCTATGACATACAATTTAGACATAACAAAAGAGCATTGCCCGATGACATTTGTGAAAACAAAAATGGAACTGAGCAAACTCAGCGCGGGCGATATACTGAACGTAAGGCTCAGCGAAGGAGAACCTTTGGAAAACGTTCCGAAAAGCGCCGCCGAACAGGGTTTTAAGGTAGTTTCCGTAGTGGAAACGGAAACAAAAGGCATTTATAACATCGTGATTGAAAAATGATACATATCCCGCAACACATTATTGACGGCGTCATCGCTCAAGCCCGGAACGAACTGCCCGACGAAGCCTGCGGGCTGTTGGCCGGAAGCGGGAATCAAGCGGTAAAACAATATCCGCTTACCAATATCGACCACAGCCCGGAGCATTTTTCGTTCGACCCGAAAGAGCAGTTTGCCGTATTGCGCGAAGCGCGAAAGCAAGGCCTGCAAATCATCGCCAATTACCACAGTCATCCCGAATCGCCTGCCCGTCCGTCGGAAGAGGACATCCGGCTGGCTTTCGACCCGAATATCGTTTATCTTATTTTGTCTTTGCAGGACGCCGGAAATCCGGTTATCAAAGCCTTTTCCATCCGGGAGGGCAAGGTAGAACCCGTAAAAATTATTATCATCTAAATATTATCAGTTAAAAATACATTAATTCATGGCACAAAATGACTTACAGCGCAGTATAGCTACTGCAACCGCCAAAAAACTGGCAACCACTACGAAAACCCCGCCTCAGATGGGGTCTATTACTCCGCGCCTTCTGTTGAAACTTTTGCCCTGGGTACAAGTTGATTCCGGCACCTATCGCGTGAACCGCACCAAAGTGGAACTGAAAAAATCGGAACGCATTGAAGTGGAATTTTTCGATGGCGTACCTGCGTTTCGCGAAGAATCGTTCCGCCGCATCCCTTTGTTTGCGCATATTGACGATGCGATTGTTGTCCGTCTGGCAAAGAAATTCCAGATAGAAAATATCGAACTGGGCGGCAACCTGATTAAAGAAGGGAAAGACCCGCAAAAGTTCTTCATCGTGGCGCAGGGACAGGTGGAAATTTCAAGCAAAGGGACACACGGCGAAGATTTGCGTATTGCCATCCTTTCCGAAGGCGAATATTTCGGCGAAGCCAACCTGCTTTCCGACCAGCCCTCGTCGGTAACGGTCAAAGCGATTACTTCGGCCGTATTTTTTACCTTGGACAGCAACGAACTGGAACAAATCATCAGGGATATTCCAACGTTTCGCGAACAGTTCCAAAAAGCCGTCGACGAACACCTGCGCCTCAAAGCAACGGTGAATACGCATGGCGAAAAGCATATCGAACTCGCTTCGGGACATGAAGAAGACAATATTATTCCCGAAACTTATATTGACTACGAGGAATATCCGCGCGAATATCCGCTCAATACGCTGCAAACGGTGGTGCGCGTGCATACCCGCGTTACCGATTTGTACAATAATCCCTACAACCAGCTCGAACAGCAGATGCGGCTGAGTATTGAGAGTATCAAGGAACGGCAGGAATGGGAATTGATCAACAACCGCAATTTCGGTTTGCTGTCAAGCGTTGAACCGGGTTACCGCATCAGCACCCGTTACGGAGCGCCCACTCCCGACGATTTGGACGAACTTCTGTCGCTGGTGTGGAAAAAGCCCGCGTTTTTCCTTGCGCATCCCCGTGCGATTGCCGCTTTCGAGCGGGAATGTACCTGGCGCGGCGTGCCTCCCGTTACCACCGTGATACACGGCGTACCGGTTGTTACCTGGCGCGGCGTACCGGTTATTCCGAGCGACAAAGTGGAAATCCAGGGGCAGTACCTTACCAATCGCGGAGTGGGTACGACAAACATTATCCTCGTGCGCACCGGCGAACAGGAACAGGGGGTTGTCGGGCTGCATCAGGCCGGTATTCCGGGTGAAATTGCGCCGAGCCTTTCCGCCCGTTTGATGGGACTGGACAAATTTGCCGTGGCAAGTTACCTGCTTACCAAATATTTCTCGCTCGCTTCGCTGACCGACGATGCTATTGCCGTACTTGAAAACGTGGAAGTAGGGTATTACCACGATTATAATAACCGGAAAACGGTACTCAAATAACAAGGTTTTATGTTAAAAGACTTGGATGTAAATATCGCCGTTTTACGTGAAATTGCAAGGAAAATCGAGTCCGAAGAAGGGTATGCGGCAGAACCCGGCGAAAAGGCGGTCTTGCACAACGCCGCCCTGCATGAATTTGCCGATACGCAATACTCGCCTTATTCGTTTCTGCGCGACCAGCCGATTACTTACAGCGGCAGGGAAACGTTTGACGTAGAAGCCATTCGTAAAGATTTTCCCATCCTGCATCAAAAAGTGCACGGTAAAGACCTTGTATGGTTCGACAATGCCGCCACTACCCAAAAGCCGCAGCAGGTGATTGACGCTGTTTCGCACTATTACGAGCATGACAATTCCAATATCCACCGCGCTTCGCATACGCTGGCAGCCCGGGCTACGGACGGCTATGAGGGTGCGCGCGGGAAAGTGCGCCGTTTTATCAACGCTTCGTCGGAAGAAGAAATCGTTTTCGTGCGCGGTACGACGGAGGGGATCAACCTTGTTGCGCAGACCTGCGGACGAAAATTTATCATGCCCGGCGACGAAATTATCCTTTCTACCCTCGACCATCATGCCAATATCGTCCCATGGCAACAACTTGCAAAAGAGCGGGGCGCCCGCCTGCTCGTTATTCCCGTCAATGACCGCGGTGATATAATCATGGAAGAATACGAGCGCCTGCTCGGTCCCCGCACCAGGATTGTTTCCTTTGCGCAGGTGAACAATACTTTCGGAACCGTTTCGCCCGCCAAACTGATGATTGAAAGGGCTAAACGCTACGGTGCGCGGGTATTGATAGACGGAGCGCAGTCCATTGCCCATTCTGCGGTTGACGTACAGGATTTGGATGTGGATTTCTTTGTTTTTTCGGGACATAAGATTTATGCGCCGACGGGAATAGGCGTAGTGTATGCCAAAAAAGAACTGCTTGAATTACTTCCTCCCTGGCAGGGTGGCGGCAATATGATCAAGGATGTAACTTTTGAGGAAACGGTGTTTAATACCCCGCCCGCCAAGTTTGAAGCAGGCACGCCCAATGTGGCCGACGCGGTCGGTTTGGGAGCCGCCCTGGATTATGTGAGCCGCACGGGTATCCGGAATATTGAAAAATACGAGCATTACCTCACCGAATATGCCCGCGAAGCGCTGGGCAGGATTAACGGTATCCGGCTGATAGGCAACCCCCGCGAACGGATAAGCGTAGTGTCGTTCGTTGTGGACGGCCTCCCTTCGCCGGAAGTAGGGAAACTGCTGGACGAAGAGGGAATCGCCCTGCGCGCCGGACATCATTGCGCACAGCCTGCCCTGCGCCGCTTTGGACTGGAGGCTACTGTGCGTCCCTCGTTTGCCTTTTATAATACGCCGGCGGAAATAGACCGGCTGGTCGAGGCTGTGAAAAAAATTACGGCAAACCGGCATACCCGGTTGAAATCCGGACAAGGGCATGACTAACTAAGTATTAAGGTTATTTTTCGTTTGGTGCGAGGCACAGCCTCGCATCTTTTATCTTGCAGGTTCAACCTGTCGAAATAGACAGCGCGAGGTGCAGCCTCGCACCAAACGGGGTTATCCCATTATATATTCCCGGTTGGTGCAAGGCACAGCCTCGCGCCAACGGGGGGTTCAAATGAAATTCGGTTTATGTAATAAATAATTGTTATTTTTGTATCCAAAATAGTATTAATCACAAATAAAGACAGTTATCAATATGAAAAAGATTGCAATTTGGCTTACTTACGATTTAGGAGTAGTAGGTGATTTTCAAGGACTCTATTCCTGGTTAAATGACATGGAAGCAATTGAATGTGGAAATAATAATGCTTATTTTAAATACTCGTTTTCAGATACTATTACTTCTGATGCTCAATTATCGAATGCATTGAAAACCGAATTGGAAAAAAAGTATCTTTTAAAGCAGGCAACAGGACGCAACCGCTTAAAAATCCCCGCACGGCAGTATTTGACAAAATCTTGACAGTTAAGTAAATGAGCCGCGGGATACGGCTTGTCCGTATGCAGTGGGTGTACACGCCCGTATGCAACGTGTGCACACGCCCGCAGGCAACGGGTGCATACGCCCGCAGGCAGTGAGTGCATACGCTCGTGTGCTGCGGAAGTACATATCCCCCGGTTGGTGCAAGGCGCAGCCTCGCACCAACCGGGGGATTATTCAGCCCCACTGCGTCATAGCTGTAAAAGTCAACTAATTCGTTACATGTTGCTGTCTTTATAACGAACATGTAAAAACGAAAAAAATGACAGATTCAACATTGCTGTCGCAAACCCCTGCCCGCCGGATGCAGGGATGCATCGGGGAGTACGAACGAATCAGGCGCAGGGAAAGTACTGCCTTCAAGACCGTCCGGGACTTTTGTATCTGTCATCGGTTCTCCCGTCGGAACTTCATGAAAATATACCGCCGCTACCGGCAGGCTCCCTCTCCCGGCTCACCTGTCCCGCAACGGCGCGGCCGAAGTACCGTACGCGCCGTGTCGACCTGCAAACCGGAGAACGAATCATCAATCTTCGCCGGCAGTGCAACAACCGCTGTGAAATACGGGATATATTGCGGGAAAATGCTGCCTCTGTTTCCGGCCCGGGTGGAAGTGATAGAAGACAAAAAGGCTCTTACCGTGATGTTTGCCACCCTGAAGGCGTTATATTCTCAAACGGCAGTACGGTGTGGAAGTTGAGGCCGTGATCATTGACAGCGGGGCGGAGTTCGGCAGCGGTCCTGCGGCAAAAAACAAAGGGGAGCATCCCTTTGAGCGCCTGTTGCCGGAAATGGCTATCCAACACCGTTACACGAGGCCTTACCGCCCGCAAACTAACGGGAAAGTGGAACGTTTTTGGAGAACCCTTAATGAGGATGTTATTGAGGATGCCCTTTATGAGGACATGGATGACTTAAAAAACGAATTGTTGGGTTTTTTGGTCTACTATAATGAACATAGACCTCATTCCGCTATCGGTAATATCCCGCCTGCCAAACGCGCAAACATGTAACGAATTAGTTGACTTTTGCAGCACCAACACAGGGCATGTCAAAATCATGTAACCGGCATCTCTGCGAGATGCCGGTTACATGAAAATATTTTGCGGAAATTTTACGGGAATTATTAAAAAAATACTACCTTTGCGGGCTGAAATTGAAACAATAAAAACTAATGTCAAAAATAAATTTATAAAATTACATGCAAAACAAAGGATTTGTAACAGTCTTTGCCGTGCTATTGAGCTTGGTGTGTTTATTTTATTTGTCGTTTACATTTGTAACAAATAAATACTATAAAGAAGCGAAAGAATATGCGGCCGCAGGCTATGGAAGCGAGAGTTATTATCTGGACTCATTATCTACAGAAAAAGTATGGTTGGGATACACCCTGAAAAAAAGCCGTACGATGGAGTTAAACTTAGGTCTTGACCTGAAAGGCGGGATGAGTGTTATTATGGAAATCAGCGTGGCTGACATCCTGAAATCATTAGCCAACCATAATCCGGACGCCAATTTCAACCAGGCATTGGCAAACGCCACTGCACGACAGGCTACGAGCGCCCAGGATTACATTTCGTTATTTACGGAAGAGTATCATAAACTGGACAAAAATGCCCGCTTATCGGCTATTTTCAGTACTTTTGAACTGAAAGACAAGATTCAGCCGCAAAGTTCGGATGCACAGGTGGAAAGTGTTTTAAGGGCAGAATTGAAAAGTGCAATCGACAACTCATTCAACGTACTTCGTACCCGTATTGACCGTTTTGGCGTGGTTGCACCCAATATTCAGAAGATGCAAACCGACGGACGCATTTCTATCGAACTTCCGGGTATTAAAGAACCCGAACGGGTGCGGTCTTTGTTGCAAGGTAGCGCAAACCTCGAATTTTGGGAAACTTACGAAGAAAAAGAAATACATCAGGCCTTGTTGGATGCGAACGCAATTATCAGGGATTCAATAGCAAACACTCAACCCGAACCAACTGCTGTTGAAGACGTTACCGTTCCTGACGAACATCTGACCGATGCTGCGGAAACAGAAACGCAATTGAATTCTTTACTTGCCGACAGTGAAGAATTGGAAAGTGCAACAACCGAAAATGCGGACAATACAAATGAAGCGGATTATTTCCAAAAGAATTTCCCGTTATTTTATGTATTAAATATGAATCCCGATATGACCGAAGGTAGAGGACCTATCGTTGGAACCGTCCGGAAAATAGACATGAATCTGGTTGATAAGTATCTGGGCATGAAAAGAGTACAGGATGTGCTTCCCCGCCAGTTAAAATTAAGGTGGGGAGTAAGTCCGATTGACGAACAGGAAAGTGTCTATCAATTATATGCCTTGAAAATTACCACCCGCAACGGGAGGGCTCCTTTGGAAGGCGACGTTGTAACCGATGCTACGGACGAATTTAGCCAGCATACCAATGCCGCTGAAGTCAGCATGAGAATGAACAGCGAAGGCGCTAAAAAATGGGCGCGACTGACCAAAGAAAATATCGGGCGGTGCGTGGCCATTGTTTTGGACGATCAGGTTTATTCCGCTCCGGTGGTAAACAGCGAAATTCCTAACGGGCAATCGAATATTTCCGGCCATTTCACACAGGAAGAGGCCAAAGACTTGGCAAATGTGTTGAAATCCGGTAAAATGTCGGCTCCGGCGCATATTGTTCAGGAAGAAGTAGTCGGCCCGTCTCTGGGACAGGAAGCCATCAACAAAGGATTTATATCTTTTATATTTGCACTCATTGTTTTATTGGCTTACCTGATTGTCGTTTACGGACTTAAACCCGGTCTGATTGCCGACTTCGCTTTGCTGATCAATTTATTCTTTACTTTGGGTTTCTTAGCCTCTTTCCATGCCGTATTGACGCTTTCGGGTATCGCGGGTATCGTTCTGGCTCTGGCCATTGCGGTGGATGCGAACGTGTTGATTTACGAGCGCATTAAGGAAGAAATCCGGGGAGGCAAACAGGTGAAAAAGGCTGTTGAAGAAGGTTACAAGAAAGCTTTCTCGGCTATTTTCGACTCTAACCTGACTTCGATTATTACCGGTGTGATTCTTTACATTTTCGGTTCCGGTCCTATCCGGGGGTTTGCAACAACTTTGATTTTCGGTATTATCATTTCGTTTTTCACAGCCGTGTTCCTGACCCGTGTGATTTATTCGTATTTCATGGAAAAAGGAAAATTACTGGATTTGTCTTTCATGACTCCGCTGACAAAGAATTTCCTGGTAAACCCGTCTTACAACCTGATGAAAAACAGGAAGTTGATTTATATTGTCAATATAGCGATTCTTGTCGTTTGCGTAGGCGTTTTTGCCGTCAGGGGATTGAATCAGGGAATTGACTTTACCGGTGGACGAAACTATGTTGTACTTTTTGATCATCCGGTAAATACCGTAGAAGCGCAGGAGTTGCTTGATCCTCACTTTGAAAACCACACTCCGAGCGTAATTACTTACGGAAAATCCGAACAGGTGCGCGTTTCGACCAATTACAGGATTACCGAAAATTCGGAAGGCATTGACAAGGAAATAACCGGAAAAATGTATGATGCATTGAAGCCTTTGCTGAAAGAGGGAACAAGCTATGATCAATTTATGGCCGATAATGTAAGAAGTTCCCAAACCGTAGGACCGGCTGTCGCCGAAGATATTAAACAAGGCGCTATTTTTGCCGTTATCTTTGCGGTTATTGCCATTGGGCTTTATATTTTATTGCGGTTCAGGGATGTTTCGTATAGCGTCGGCTCAATCGTCGCTTTGACGGCCGACGCCCTTTTTGTTATCGGCATATATGCTATTCTTTGGGGATTTGTTCCGTTCTCGCTGGAAGTAGACCAGACATTTATCGGCGCTATCCTGACGGTGATCGGTTATTCGATCAACGACAAAGTGGTTATCTTCGACCGTGTGCGCGAATATACCCATCTGTATCCGAGCAGGTCTAAATATGAACTGTTTAACGGCGCTCTAAACTCTACGCTTGACCGGACATTTAACACGAGTTTCAGTTCTCTCCTTGTTATGATTATTATTTTCATTTTTGCAGGGGATGCTATCCGTAGTTTCTCGTTCGCCATGCTGCTTGGTATATTTATCGGGACATTGTCGTCGTTGTTTACCGCAGCGCCAATCGCTTACGAAATACAAAACAGAAGACTGAAAAAGTGAGTGAGTGAAGGGTGAACGGTGAACAAGTGAACGTATTCTTGTATTTCACTGTTCACCGTTCATCTTTCACCAAAAACAAATATGGCAGATTCAAAAAAGCCCCTTATTTTAATAACCAACGACGATGGCGTTTATGCTTTGGGAATTAAGAAATTAATAGAAGCCATAGCGCCTTTGGGCGAAGCGGTGGTTGTTGCTCCCGACAGCCCGCGTTCAGGGATGTCAAGCGCTATAACATGCGTGAATCCGATTCGGGTTTCTTTGCTGAAAGAGGAAGAGGATTTGAAAATATACGCTTGCACGGGTACGCCTGTTGATTGCGTTAAAATCGGAATTGACAGGTTGTTGAATCGCAAACCGGATTTACTTGTTTCGGGTATCAACCACGGCTCGAATGCGGCGGTTTCCGTCGTTTATTCGGGAACGGTGGGCGCTGCTCTTGAAGGTTGCATCATCGGGATTCCTTCTCTTGCCGTTTCTTTGACCGACCATTCTCCTCATGCCGATTTCAGCGAAGCGGCTAAATTCGGTAAATCCGTAGCGGAAAAAGTGCTTAAAGAAGGACTGCCTAAAGGAATTTGCCTGAATTTGAACGTTCCGAATATTCCCGAGGTAAGGGGTTTGAAAGTTGTTTCGCAAACAACCGGCCGATGGATAAAAGAGTTTGAGGAAATGCAAGACCCGTCCGGCAAAAGCGTTTACTGGCTGATCGGCGAATTTTTTAATGAAGAACCCGATAATGCGAACAGCGACGAATGGGCGCTTACTAACGGTTATGCCGCCCTTGTTCCTTTACATGTTGACATGACGGCCTATAATTTTATTGAAAAAATCAGGAATTGGGAAAAATAATAGCCGGTTTTTAAAATTTTTTTCTAAAAAGTTTGTTTATTTGTTTTATTCCCGTATCTTTGCAGCCGCATTTGAGTTCTTTATATCAGTTTTATGCCAATTTTTCGAGTTCATTATTCGTTTTTGTATTGTAATCCTGCATAATCCTCAATTGAATCAGTTATTTTTTATTTTTTATTTTACATTTATTTTTATTCTAAAATGAACATTTTTATTGCAGGATTGAGTTTCAAGGTAAACGATTCCGATTTAGCAAGTATTTTTGAAGAGTATGGAACAGTTTCTTCCGCTAAAGTTATTACTGACCGTCAATCCGGACGTTCCAAAGGTTATGGATTTGTGGAAATGGATGATGAAGCATCGGAAAAAGCAATTGCCGAACTAAATGGCGCTGAATATGACGGACGTACTATTTCGGTTTCGGAAGCAAAACCGCGGGAAGAACGCCCGAGAGCGGAATTTAGTGGAAATCGCAGTGGCGGCTACGCTCGAAACAGATATTGATCAGGACGTAGCAAAAGAATTAACCCTCAATGGAAATGTCCATTGAGGGTTTTTTATTTAGGAATGCGCCCCCCCAGCCCCAACAGGGGAAGTTTGGGCAACAAGTATGAATGTTTTACTACGGATAATCATAATGAAAACCGTCCTTTTATCAACCGCTTATTTGGCGCCGGTGGAATATTATTTGCAGATGATT
>JAITCT010000056.1 GCA_031282925.1 Dysgonamonadaceae bacterium
TCAATCTCAGCCTCGCTCAAATGCTCCATCGGATTATTGGAAGTAATCAAAGCCTCCGACAGGCGGCTCTTTTCCTTTTGCAGGGAAATGATTTTTTCTTCGATGGAATGGGAAGAAATGAAGCGGTAAACCATCACCTTTTTGTTTTGCCCGATGCGGTGCGCCCTGCCCACGGCCTGCATCTCGCCTGCTGGATTCCACCAGGGGTCGACGATAAACACATAACCGGCTTCCGTCAGGTTTAAACCCGTGCCTCCGACTTTCAGGGAAATCAACAGTGCATTTACGTCTTTGTCCCGGTTAAAACGGTCAATTTCTTTCTCCCGTTTTTCGGTTTCCCCGGTAAGCATGGCATATTTCCATCCTTTTTCATCAAACACTCCGGCGATTATATTCAGCGATTTTACGAACGAAGAAAAAATCAACACTTTATGTCCGTTCGCTTTGACATCTTCAAAATAAAGCAGAATCTGGTCGAATTTACCTGAATCGCCCTGGTATTGCGGATAAGCCATGGCCGGATGATTCGACAAAAGCCGCAAACGCATCAGGCTTTGCAGGGCGGCAAAATTGTTTTTGACGAATAATTCGCGATTTGCCAATAATTTGTTGCGAATGCTGTTTTTTTCTGCGGTATATATTCTTTCCTGCTCTTCGGTCATGTCGCAATAGACGATTTCCTGCGATAAAGCCGGCAGTTCCGGAATGACTTCTTCTTTGGTGCGGCGAAGTAAAAACGGATGAATCAACCGTTGAAGGACTTCCTGCGACTGACTGTTTTTTTCTTTGGCCGGTTTATGAATGTAGTTCTTCCTGAAAGCGGACAAATTCCCCAGCAAGCCCGGATTGATGAAATTGAACTGCGCCCAAAGGTCGATTAACGAATTTTCGACGGGCGTTCCGGTAAGACTCAGTTTGTGCGTGGAATACAGCTTTTTAACCGACCGGTAAATAACCGATTCCGAATTTTTGACGTATTGGCTTTCATCCAAAATAATGTAATAAAACGCATATTTTGCCAAACAGTCCGCATCCGCACGGACTATGCCGTAAGAGGTAATAACTACCTGGCAGGCATTGAATACGTCTTCGATTTGTTCGGGCTTGCAGCGGTGGCTTCCGGAGTGAATATATATTTTCAGGCGGGGCGCGAATTTCCGCAACTCGTTTTGCCAGTTATGCAACAGGGATTTGGGCGCAATAACCAGTGACGCATTGCGCGGCTGGGAATAAACGGATTCCAAAAGAGTGATGGTCTGAAGCGTTTTACCTAATCCCATGTCGTCGGCGAGACATCCCCCGAAATGTAACTTGCGCAGATGTTCCAGCCAGTAAAAACCCGTTTTCTGGTAGGGACGGAGGATTTTGTCCAGATGCTGGGGAATTGCAGGCTGCTCAAGCGGCGTCTGGTTGAATTTTTCCAAAATATTCCTGCTGTTTTTGTCAAAAAAAACAGGCATGGAAGCGGCCAAAAACTGCGTGTAAATTTTCCTGCAGCGAATTTTCCGTCCATAAGATTCCGTGTACAGAAAAAACTCCTGATAATGGTGAAACCATTCTTCCGGCAAAATAAAAATACTTCCGTCGGGCAGGACATATTCGATATTTCCGGTTAAAATATGTTTTCTGAACCGGCTGAACGGAATCCTGAAACAGTCAAGAACGACGTCAATTTCCATTTCAAACCAGTCGATTTTCTCGCCGGCTTTCGATTCCAGCCTGATTTTGCCCTGATAATACCGGCGCTCTGTTTTCTGTTCTATTTCATAGTCGCTTAACTTGTCGAGATTCAGATTTATCCAGTCTATCAAACCATATTTTTGAAATATATCCGTATTTTGTTTCGGGTAAAAACAGTTTTCATTTTGGAGTTCCATACCCAGTTCGAGCAGATGATGGTAGAGGCGCTTTTCCCACTTCAAGTCGCGGTCGAACCAGCAGATATTTTCCTGCCCGTCCGTTTCTTCCAAACTTACTACCCGCCATTTCCCCGGATTCTTCGCGCAGGCAAAACGGCGGTCGCCGTACCGGAAAAACAGGCCGAGCTTTAAGCGGGAATTAAAATCTTCCCCGACTTCCAAAATCGCCTTTTTATCGGGATTTTTTCGAATCATTTCGATACCTTCGATTCGGACGTCGTATTTGGGAATGGTTTTCAGGATAAATTTTTCGATATACATTTTTTCCGATGCCGCCGGAACATTGATATGCGTTTTATCAAAAAAGGGAATCAGTTTTTTGGAATCAATATTTTCCACCTCATGCAATTTGTTCCCCAGGAGAACCGCACAAGGCTCGTTTGACAGGACGATGGCCGGTTTTTCCTGCAACAGGATTTCTTCGTCTTTGTTTGTCAGGGAAATGAAATAGCGCAAACCGTTTTCATCCTTGATGAAATTGAAAAGGCAGCGGCTTTTTTCGGGAAGGAGTTCGATTTTATCGTGGCCGGAAATCGTGCGGAAAGTTGGAGTTTCCCGGAAATAAACAGGAATATCGGTTTCCCGCGCCAAATCAAGTATCTTTGAACACTGTTTTTCTATTCTCGGCCGGATCAGATTGTCAACGGTGCTTTGCGGGATTTCGGACTGGCCTTTCCCGCCGACATACGCCTTCAAAAGGGCTTCATCCGAAATATCATTAATCGCTTTCAACAAAGCGATTTCCGTTTTGGAAGCGCCTTTTTCGATTTCTTCGCTGATGCAGGGAAGTCCCAAAATCCGAAAGTTTCCGGGGGACTGTTCGATGGCCGAATACAGGTTTATTTTCCAGCCGAACCGGCGATGTCCGGTAATGATTAATATCAATTTCTCACTCATCCGATACGAATTACGGATTACGAATTACGAAGGTGAGCGGCGTAATGCGTAAATCGTAATCTGTAATTGATCATTTTTATGGCCGTTACGGCACATTCGTCGCCCTTGTTTCCGTGTTTTCCTCCGGCGCGGTCAAGGGCCTCCTGCAGGTTGTTTGTCGTTAAAAGACCGAAAATGTAGGGAATATCTCCTTCGGCGTTCAAGGCGGAAAAACCTTGCGTAACGCCTGCACAGACATAATCGAAATGAGGCGTTTCCCCGCGTATCACACAACCCAAACCGATTACCGCATCGGGACGGATACTTCCCACCACCCGTTTTGCCGCATAAACAAGTTCAAAACTTCCGGGAACGTAAACAACGGTTATGTTTTCGGGTTTAGCGCCATGCCTGAGTAAAGTATTGCATGTGCCTTCCCTGAGTTTTCCGGTTATTTCGGGATTCCATTCCGAAACGATAACGGCAAAGCGCATATTTCCTGCATCCGGAACGGTTTCGGAATCATAAACGGATAAATTTTGCAGCTCGGTTGCCATGCTGTCTGCTTATTTGATTTGGGCGGAAGCGCGAATGATATATCTGTCAATATCGGCGGCTTCCACCGAACCTGCATATTGCTCTTTGATTGTGTTATAGACTTTTACCGCATTTTTGAAATCGGAAAGGCTTTCATAGGCCAAACCGGCCTTTTTCAGATAAACCGGGCTGATGTACTGGCTTCCGGCTTTGGAGGCCGCTTTCCTGAAATATTTGACGCCTTTTTCCACGTTGTCTGTATTAACATAGCAATCGCCTATCAATCCTGCGACTACCGGGCTGATAATTTTATCGTCCACACTGTAGCTTTTCAAATATTCCAGCGCTTCGTCATATTGTCCCAAGTGGTAGTAACAAATTCCGGCATAAGCTTTGGCTAATTTGCCTGTTTTGGTAAAACCATACTCATCAATAACGCCCAGGAATCCGATACAGGAAACGCTATCCCCGTTCAAAGCCGAATCCCATTCCCGGTTTGCCAAATAGTCTTCGCACGGGAAAACAGCTTCCTGCGCTTCGGCCTCTTTCGGAAGCAAATAGTACTGGCGGATACCGAGAACGGCCACAACCGCAAGAACGATTGCTCCGACGCCAATCATGATGTGATTTTTGTATGCCTCAATGAATCTTTCTGATTTAGACAGGATTTCGCCCACGTTTGCTTCAACTTGAGTGGGGGTTGTTTTTACTTTTTTTGCCATTGTATGTGATTATTTTATGTGATTTAGGGTGGCAAAAGTACATCTTTTTTGCTTATTATTAAAATTTTCTCTTATTTATTTTT
>JAITCT010000062.1 GCA_031282925.1 Dysgonamonadaceae bacterium
GCGAGGGCGAAGAAATCGTTACCGACGGCGCATTTGTCGTTGATGCCGACGCCCAGCTGGAAGGCAAGCCGAGCATGATGAATTTGGATTCCGGCAACAGTGCGGAAACGTTACGCGCAACATCCATACAAGTACAGGGACAGTGCGAAATGTGCAAAGTCCGGATAGAAAAAACGGCAAAAAACATAACCGGCGTCTCGTCTGCCGATTGGAATATGGAAACAAAACATTTACATTTACAGTATAAGCCGGAACTTACCTCGCCGGACGCCGTAGCAAAATCTTTGGCAAAAGCAGGGCACGATACGGAAAAATACAAGGCAAGCGACAAGGATTACAACGCCTTGCCTGCCTGCTGCAAATACAGGAAATAAACGAGTTACGAGTTACAAAAAACCGCCTACTCGTAACTCGTAACTCGTAACTAAAAAAAAACAAATTAATATGAAACGATTGAGTTATTTAATGATTGCGGCAGCGATGATTGCAGCCGTAAACGCATGTTCAAAAACTGCTTCCGGTAAGGAAGCGGAAATTTCAACGGAAGCCCCGGCAACAGAACCGGAAAGTGAGATTACCCATGCCCATTTGGTGGTAAACGGTAGCTGCGAAATGTGCAAAAAACGCATCGAAAGCGCCGCCGGAGCCGTTGCAGGCGTAGCAAGCGCCGAATGGGACGGCGAAGCACAGGAATTGCATTTGAATTTCGATGCAGCCGAAACATCATTGGAAGCCGTCAGCAAAGCTATTGCCCAAGCCGGACACGATACCGGATTAGACAAAGCCCTTGGCGATGTTTACAATGCTTTGCCCGGCTGCTGCAAGTACCGGTGAAAGAGTAAACGAGTAAACAAGTTAACTTTGTTGCGACAAGGTTCTACCTTGTCGCAATTATCCCGACAGGTTCAACCTGTCAGGATAAACGGCGCGAGGCGCAGCCTCGCACCAACGGGGTAGAACCTTATCGCAACAGAGGAAAATATCGCCCCCCTTTGTGCCGCAGGGACAATATGTTGGTAGAAACAGGCAATCCCCATCGGTGTTACCGTCCCGTCAGGGACGGAATGTGGGTACGGAAGAGAAAATCGCACCCTGTTTCCGGCAACACATTCCGTCCCTGGCGGGACGGCGGGATGAATTGTGCAGGATATTTTCTACCGGCATATTGTGCCGTCAGGTTGAACCTGTCAGGATAGGCGGCGCGAGGTACAACCTCGCACCAACGGAGGGGGGGGGATATTCGGCCACACTGCGTCATTGCGAACCGCAAAGCGGTGAAGCAATCCAGAATTATAGTGCATTATTCTCTGGATTGCTTCACCGCTTCGCGGTTTATAATGACGGCTGCGATAATTCACTCCGTCAACTTAAAAATCAAGAATCAATATCCCGGATTCTGTTTGAGCTTCGGATTCTTATCTATGGCGCTCTGCGGAATGGGCAGAAAGCGATTGTGAGGCGCAAACTCGCGGTCTTCAATCTTTTCCGTGCCGGTGACAGTTGCCCTTAATTCGGGAGCTATTGTTTCGTCATGGCTTACTGTTCCTGTACAGCGGTTCAGAGGTACATTCAGCACAGTTTCCGCAACCATCCTGTCGCCGTCTTTCCACCGGACGATGTCGGCGCGGCGGAACCCTTCTCCGGCCAGTTCCACCGTACGTTCGCGGCGGATTAATTCGCGGAGCGTTTCTTTCGAGCTGTACTTTGTCCGGTCTACGTCCGGCATTCCGGCGCGGCGGCGCACTTCATTCAAAGCGCCGTACACTTCGTCGGAAGGCCCGTTCAACTCGTTCGACGCTTCGGCAATAGTAAGCAGCACTTCGGCATAGCGGAAGACAATCTGATACTGTTCCGTATTGTAAAGATCATCCTCATACTGATCCAGCGGCGCTACATACTTAGCCCATGTCAGGCCTGTTTTTGAAGCGTTGTCGGCAAAATTCGGATAGTTGGGATTTTTGTTTCCGTTGGGCAATTCCGCATCCAGCGTGTTCAATATGCCTCCCTGCCAGTCCTGGCCGGGATACAGCACAGTCATGGCCATACGCGGGTCGCGTCCTTTGAAAGGATGCGTTTCATCGTAGTTTGCCGATTCTTCTTTCGTCAGCCCGTCGGCCATCTCGTACATATCTACTAAATTTTGCGTCGGAACCATCGACGACCATCCGCCGTCGGCGTTATTGGGAAGCGTTATGAGCCACTCGCCTTTGTTCGGCAGAAGGTGCTGTACGGAAAGAATGACTTCGCTTGAATTGCGGCCTGCAAGGGAGAACAAGTGCGCAAAGTCCGGATGCAGGCTGTATTGATTCAGCGCTTTGATAGCTTTTGCAGCATCCAGGGCGCGGTCATAATCGTCCCAATAGAAGGCGGAGCGCATCTTGAGCGCCAGCGCCGCGCCTTTGGCCACACGCCCGCCGGCAGCCGGACGGTCGTTGATGTCGGCAACAGCCGCGTCTATTTCGTTATAAATATATTCCTTCACTTCCGCTTCCGTGTTTCGGGGAACTTTGGCTTCTTCCGCATCCTGAGCGGATTTGATGATGGGAACGCCTCCATACCAGAAGTTCATTTTGAAATAGTCGTATGCGCGTATGACGCGGGCTTGCGCTATCAAATCTTTTTTCTTGTTTTCATCGGTAAATTCAGCCTTGTCGACGTTTTCAAGGAAAGTAATGCAACGGCGGATGCGCGTGAAGTCGTAGAACGAATAGCCGGGATTACTCGCTGTAAGCGACCCGTCGGCAATCTGCCTCCACCCTTCGTGCGTGTGGTAGTTGAATCCTATATCCGATGCACAGTCCAAGTAAACAAATTCTTCGCCCCACAGCCATCCGTCGTAACATCCGATAAGGAATCTTTCGGCGTCACCTTCCGTTCTCCACGTAGTGGCGGGCGATAAAGCATCTTTGGGATATGTGTCCAGAAAATCGGAACACGAAGCGCACAGCAGAAGCGCCATGCAAGCATATATAAAAATAATATTCTTCATAATTTTATCAACAATTAAATAGTTATCAAATTAAAAATTCAGGCTCACGCCAAATGAATGGGTCTTGATGAGCGGGAACGATGAAGCGCGTTCGCTGCTTGTTTCCGGATCAAGGCTGATTAGCATGGCGTCTATCGTAAACAGATTTTCGGCCGAGTAGTATATGCGCAACTTCGAAAAGCCTGCTTTGCGAATCAATTTTTCAGGTAAAGTATAACCCAACTGTACATTTTTGAGGCGTAAGTAACTGGTGTTTTGTACCCAGAAGGTTGACATAACGTTTCGCGGATCGCTGTTGGAACTTCTGTCGTTCCAGATACGCGGCATTTCGGCGCCGGTGTTTTCGGGCGTCCATGCGTTCAGCCAGATAGAAGAGGGGTGGGTAGCGTCGCCGGCAAAGGTTCCGTAGGCTTCCTGACTGTAAATCCGCGCCACTTTAGCCGCTCCCGACATGGTAAGAGCGAGGTCGAATTGCTTGTAGCCCGCCGAAAGGTTCAGCCCGAAGATATAGGCCGGAACGGTGGAGTTGCATATTACACGGTCGTCGGCATTAATCTTCCCGTCATTGTTGACGTCCGCATATTTGATGTCGCCGGGCTTGAAGACGCGAGTGCCGAACATGGTTGTCCCTGTCGATGAGTTATATTTGGCGGTAAAGGCGTCGACTTCCTCCTGCGACTGGAAAAATCCGTCGGCCTGGTAAACGTAGAAAGAATGGTAGTTAAAACCAATTTTGTCAATGACTTTGCTGTCGTCGTTTATCATGCGATCCACGCCGCCCAGATTCAGTATTTTGTTTTTGTTGCAGGAGAAATTGGCTGTTGCCGACAGACTCCAGTCATCCCAGCGCTTATCATAGCCCAAACTGAGTTCTACGCCCCGGTTTTGCATGGCGCCCACATTGTCTTTATAGGGATCCAAGCCAAATTCGTTCGGCACAGGCACTTCCATGATAATCCCCGTTGTTTTCCGGTCGTAAATATCAACAGAGCCGTTCATGTGGTTGAAAACGGTAAAATCTATGCCGGCACCAACGGTACGCGCCTCTTCCCACGAAATGGATTCAACGCGGTAACTCTTTTGATAATATCCGCTGTAGAGTGTGCCGCCGAAGGGGTAAGAAGCATCAAGATTGTAGGTGTTCAAATAAGGATAATAGTCGTTTGAATCATCATCGTTCAGCGCATCCTGATTACCCAATAATCCCCACGAAGCGCGGATTTTGAGGTTATTCAGCCATGCGTTCTTCAGGCTTTCCGCAAACGATTCTTCGCTGATTCGCCATGCTGCGGACAGCGACGGGAAGTATCCCCACCGGTTTTCCGGCGCGAAGCGTGAAGATGCATCGGCGCGGAAGTTGGCTTCCAGCAAATAGCGTCCGGCGTAGTCGTAGTTGATCCGTCCGAAGCCGGAAAGCATTGCCAGTGCGCGGGTATAACCGCCGTTGGTTTGCGTGGAAGCAGTACCGGCGTTCATATCGGTCAACTCGTTGTTCGGAAAATTTCTGCGCAGCATGGTATTTTCCGTGTAGTTATACTTTTCAGTATGCCATCCGGCTAATAGTTTCAATCCGTGCTGTCCGAACTGTTTGTCGTAGTTCAGTAAAATGTCGGAATTAGTACGATCCCAGAGGTAATAGTTTTCGTTAAGTTTATTGGGACCGTGATATTTGTTAGGATTATACTGAATATCCTTCATGAACGCTTTATAATGCTGTATGTTGCTGATGTGCGAGCCTTGCAGGCTGATTTTCATTCCGTCGAACAGGGAATAGTCGGCCGCAAGCATACCTGTGAAATTTTGGTTGTAGCGGTCAACCGTTTGTTCCAAATCCAACCATGCAACCGGGTTTCCGTCCGACACCGTTCCGTAATTGCCGTTGGCGTCCTTATAGGGAATCCAAGGGGCGACAACATTCAACTGCCGGATAATCTGGTCGGAACTTCCGTCGGAATAAGAGCTGTTGGGGTCTTTGTAATCGTTTTTGATATAAGCCATATTGGCTCTTATCACCAACCTGTCGGACAGTTTGAAGTCAATGTTTATCCGCCCGTTAAACTGCTGCCTTTCGGCGTTTGGCAAAATACTTTCCTGCTGCAGGAATCCGGCCGAAACCATATAATTGACGCGATCGCCGCCGCCGGTTACGCTCACATTATGTTGGTGTTGCAAGCCGTTTTGGTAGGCGAGGTCATACCAGTCGGTGTTCGGGTGTCCGTATGGGTCGGATCCGTCTTTGAATTTTTGGATGTCGTCGAACGTAAACCGTTCGGGTTTCCCGTCATCCACCAATGCCTGGTTGAGCAGTCGCGCATAGTCGTAGGAACTGAGGCGCTCAATCATTTGGGTGGGAACCTGTACGCCTGCGTGTGCGTTGTAGGCTACGCGGGGCGCACCGGACGTTCCGCGCTTTGTGGTAACAAGAATCACGCCGTTGGAAGCCTTCGACCCGTAGATAGCAGCCGACGAGGCGTCTTTCAGTACGGATATGTTTTCAATATCGTTCGGATCAAGGGCGTTTAGCGTACCGCTTTCCACTCCGTCAATCAGGATATAGGGGTTGGCTGTATTAAGCGTTCCAACACCTCGTACGCGGATAGTCGCTCCGTCCTGTCCCGGGCGTCCCTGTCCCGACATGACGGTTACGCCCGGCATCAAGCCCTGAAGAGCAGACGACACGTTCTGTATCGGCCGGTTCGACAGCGTTCTCCCGTCTATTTGGGCTACAGCGCCGGAGAGGTTGACTTTTTTCTGCGTACCATAACCTACCACTACAATTTCGTCAATGCCTACGGCATCTTCACTCATAATTACATCCACAATCGTTTTTCCGCCTACAGGAATTTCCTGTGTGGAAAATCCTATGTAGGAAAACACCAATACGGCGTCTTTACCGGACGCCTCAATTGCATACTTTCCGTTTACATCGCTCACGGCTCCGGTATTCATGCCTTTAACGGCAATACTTACACCGATAAGTGCTTCTCCTGATACATCGGTTACTTTTCCAGTAACTTTCACGCTGCTTTGTGCATACAAGGACAGTGTGAAAGCGCAGGCACACATCGCTATCCCTGTTTTTTTCAGCGCATTTTTAATAATTTTTACTTTAATCATACTAATAAAGGATTATTCGTTATACAAACTATTAGAATTTCGCGGCAAAGATAAGTGTTTTTTTGAATATTTTAACATCATAAGGGAAAATTATCGGATATTGTTACCGGAGAACTCGCAACCACAGTATTGTTGATTGTAAAAACCATTTTCTTTGAGGAGAATATTGCGCCGCTCGCCAAGGCCTTCTTTCCGCCAGTTCCTGTCCCAAAAGGTAAGATTCGGACAGGAAGCGGCGGCCTGTTTTCCGGCTTCCGCAATTTGCCTGAGATTTTTCCAGCGGGAAGACCCCAAAGTGCTTGCAATCGTATCGAATCCTTTTTCATCGGCAAGCCGGGCTGTTGCCGACAGCCGTATCCGGAAACATTCCGTGCAGCGCTGGCCGCGTTCCGGTTCTTTTTCAAGGCCTGCGATGCGTTTCAACCACAAATCATGGTCATAATCGCCGTCTATAATGTCCAAACCCAGTTTGCCGGCGTAACGGCTGCATTCGTTTTTACGGGTTTCATATTCTTCGCGAGGATAAATATTCGGATTAAAATAGAATAACACAGGATGTATTCCCCTGCCGGACAGATATTCAAGAATGGCTGCCGAACAGGGGGCGCAACAGGTATGCAGTAACAGTTTCATTCGTAATTTGATTTATTTGTGCAAAATTAGATGAAAAACAATGGTTTTCCAACAAAATTTTTATCCGCTGCCAGGGGTAATATCATTTATTTCACGTAAATTTGCAGGCAAATTTTATATGTATGAAAAATTTACAGGCTGGAATACAGTCAATTGAAGATTTACACAGCAACAGTTATCCGTATGCGGATAAAGACGGTACCGATATATTAAATGAACTTGCAAATCGCGACTATGAATACGGATTTGTAACGG
>JAITCT010000071.1 GCA_031282925.1 Dysgonamonadaceae bacterium
TTATAGATAAGCATCTGCATTATCCGCATACCCGTTACAAAACGATTCATGTGGGCGGAACCAACGGAAAAGGTTCCACCTGCCATCTTCTGGCTTCGGTTTTGCAGGAAGCCGGTTACAAAGCCGGACTTTATACTTCCCCGCATTTGCTTGATTTCCGGGAAAGAATCAAAGTCAACGGCGAGATGATTGATAAAGATTACGTTGTCCGGTTTGTAGCGGATAATAAAGCATTCTTCGAGTCCGTTCATCCGTCTTTTTTTGAATTGACCACCGGCATGGCATTTGCCTATTTTGCGTGGCAGGCCGTGGATGTGGCGGTTATAGAAGTCGGACTGGGCGGGCGGTTAGACTGCACGAATGTGATTACTCCGGTTTTGACCATTATTACGAATATCAGTTTTGACCATACCAACCTGTTGGGAAACACCCTAACGGCTATTGCCGGGGAAAAAGCGGGGATTATTAAGCCGGGCGTTCCGGCGGTTATCGGGGAGGCCGAAGGAGAAGTCAGGGAAGTATTTGAAAGCGCAAGGCAAAAGGTACAAGGCAAAAAATTTCTGTTTGTGCAGGATGTTCCGGGGACAAACGCAAAAATGGTTTCCCCTCTGCAAGGGCTTGCGCAGGAAAAGAATACGGCTACCGTATTGTGTGCGCTCAATATTTTGAAAGATATTTTCACGATTCCGTCCCGGGCGATAGAACAAGGATTTGCCGGCGTGATTAAAAATACCGGATTGCAGGGACGCTGGCAGGTCGTGCGGGAACATCCGAAAATTGTGCTGGATACGGGACACAATGCCGGCGGAATGGCGTATAATGTCCGGCAACTTCAAAGGGAAAAGTACGATGTTTTGCACATTGTTTTCGGTATGGTAAATGATAAGGATATTTCCGCCGTTCTCAGGCTTTTGCCTGAAAATGCGAAATATTATTTTACGCAGGCGAATCTCCCGCGGGCGTTGGATGCGCGGCGGCTGGCGGAACAGGCCGGACAGTTCGGGCTGAAAGGGGATGTTTTTCATCAGGTTTCCGGCGCTTTTTCAGCTGCCGGGGAACGCGCCGAGGAAAACGATCTGATATTTGTCGGGGGAAGTACGTTTGTCGTAGCGGAAGCGCTGTCAGCGGTTGCGGGGCGGTTAAGCCCGGATTCTCCTTTTTAAAATTACGGCACCGGTTCATATCCGTGTCCGCCCCAGGGATGGCATCGCGCAATACGTTTTGCCGACAGCCAGCCTCCCTTGACCGGCCCGTATTTCTTAACTGCCTGCAATGCATATTCCGAACACGTGGGCGTATAGCGGCACGACGGAGGCGTCAACGGGGAAATACCGTATTTGTAAACATAAACAGGAATCAACGCGATGAAGATTCCTGTTTTTTTTATTGCTTTTTTTACCGGGTACAAAACGGGAGCGCTTATGTTTTTATTTTATATTCCTTATTTATAACATGCCCCGCGTCAAAACTTCCGCGTTAATTTTTTTGATTAATCCCTGCAAAACATTGCCGGGACCCAATTCCATAAAATCATCCGCTCCGGCGGCAATCATATTCCTTACCGATTGCACCCATTTCACGGGAGCCGTTAACTGGGCAATCAGATTAGTTTTGACTGTATCGGGGTCGGTCTCACCGGAGGCGCTGACATTTTGAAATACCGGGCAAACCGGCGTCCTGAATGTTGCGGCGTGAATGGCTTTTTCCAGTTCTTCTTTTGCCGGCGTCATCAGCGGCGAATGGAAAGCCCCTCCGACCTTGAGTTTCAAGGCTCTTTTGGCGCCTGCGGCCAACATGCGCTCACATGCAAGGTCAACTCCGCCCACGGTTCCCGAAATAACCACTTGCCCCGGACAGTTATAATTGGCCGGAACAACAACATCGTTGATACCCGCACAAATTTCTTCTACTTTTTCGTCAGGCAAATTTAAAACAGCGGCCATCGTTCCCGGATTTTGTTCTCCGGCTTTCTGCATGGCCAAAGCCCTTTTGTAAACCAACCGCAACCCGTCTTCAAACGATAATGCGCCGGCGGCTACCAAAGCCGAAAATTCGCCCAAAGAATGTCCCGCAACCATTTCCGGCCGGAAATTATCGCCCATAACCTTTGCCGAAACAACCGAATGAAGAAAAACAGCCGGCTGGGTAACTTTGGTCCGCCGAAGGTCTTCATCGGAACCTTCAAACATTAAATCCGTGATACGGAAATTCAAAATCTGGTTTGCAGTTTCAAATAATTCCTTCGCCAGGGGCTGACTGTCGTACAAATCTTTACCCATGCCCGAAAATTGTGCGCCCTGACCCGGAAATACATACGCTTTCATAAAATATCTGGTTTTAAAATCGGCTGCAAAGATATATAAAAACCATTACATACGCATCAATTTTTTGTCGGGGCGTAATTCAAACTACCGCAACCTTCATTGCAGTTGAACCAACCGGGGGCTTTAATTCCGTCAGGGATTGATTGTAATAAAAAAACAGCGCCTTAAAAAAGAATTAACCCAAAACGATGGGATGTATGAAATTCGGTTTATGTAATAAATAATCGTTACCTTTGGCGGCATTTTGTCAACTCGTTTACTTATTCACGTATGAAAAACAAAATTATCTTCATTACAGGCTCGACCGACGGAATAGGAAAAGCCTGCGCCCGCAGATTCGCTTCGGCAGGCGCCCGCTTAGTCCTGAACGGCAGAAATCCCGAAAAGTTACACGATTTGCAGCAAGACTTGACGGAAAGGTATGCCGTAGAAATTTTTCCTTTGCCGTTTGACGTTCGCGACAGAAAAGCAGTTGCCCGGGCCGTCGAAAGTTTACCGGTCGAATGGCAAGCCGTTGACGTACTGATTAATAACGCTGGACTGGTTTTGGGCATCGACAAAGAACACGAAGGCTGCCTCGACGACTGGGAAATCGTGATAGATACGAACATAAAGGGCTTGCTGACGGTTACCCGCTTAGTGGTTCCCGGAATGGTGAAACGGGAGAGAGGGCATATCATCAATATCGGCTCTATTGCCGGCGATACGGCCTACCCCGGGGGAAGCGTTTACTGCGCTACCAAAGCGGCAGTGAAAGCGCTTACCGACGGATTGCGTATTGATTTGGTAGATACGCCGTTGCGTGTAACAAATATCAAACCGGGTCTGGTAGAAACGCACTTTTCCATCACCCGCTTCTATGGGGACAAAGCTAAGGCCGATGCGGTTTACCTGGGACTCAAACCTTTAACGGGCAAAGATATTGCCGAAACAGTCTTTTTTGCGGCTTCGGCTCCCGAACACGTTCAAATCGCCGAAGTCCTGATTATGCCCGTTAATCAGGCTACGGCAACAATTACGTACCGTGAAGGGGTGAACAGTGAACGGTGAACAGGAAGCCGACCCTCACTGTTCACCGTTCATCCCTTCCAAAGCAAGTCTTTCTGCTTCTTCCCTCGTGGGCGCTTCCGTATAAATACGGACAATCGGTTCGGTATTGGATTTCCTGAAATGTATCCACCTGTCGGGAAAATCAACTTTCACGCCGTCAATATCGTTCACCGGATATGCCGAATATTTCTTTTTGAGCGAGTTCAACAACGCATCCACATCCGTATCGGGAGTCAGTTCCATGCGCCGTTTAGCCATAAAACAGGACGGATATTGCGCCCTCAACGCGCTGACGGTTTTTCCGGATTTGGCTAACTGTGTCAGGAACAATCCGATACCGACCAAAGCATCACGCCCGTAATGCGATTCGGGATAAATAACCCCGCCGTTGCCTTCCCCGCCGATGACTGCGCCGGTCGCTTTCATTTTTTCAACGACATTCACTTCCCCCACAGCCGAGGCTGTATAAGTTTTTCCATATTTGACGGTTATATCCCGCAAAGCGCGTGTGGAACTTAAATTGGAAACCGTATTCCCAGGCGTATGTTGCAGCACATAATCGGCCACCGAAACCAAGGTATATTCCTCGCCGAACATTTCGCCTTTTTCGGTTATAATCGCCAAACGGTCTACATCGGGATCAACAGCAAAACCTACGTCGGCTTTCCGGTCTTTCACCGCCCGGGCGATTTCCGTCAAATGTTCGGGAAGCGGTTCGGGATTGTGGGCAAAAACGCCCGTAGGTTCAGCATTCAAAGCGATAATTTCTTTTACGCCCAAAGCCTTCAGCAGAGCGGGAAGCGCCAGGCCGCCCACCGAGTTGACGGCGTCGAAAGCGACGGTAAACCCCGCTTGCCGGATGGCTTCGGCGTCCACCAATTGTAATGTCAAAACATGTTCTATGTGTTTCTGCGTATAAGAATCGTCCTTTTTAATTTTTCCCAATTCATCCGTGCCGGCAAAAACAAAAGATTCTTTTTCGGCTATTTTCAAGATTTCATTGCCTTCGGCTGCGTTGAGAAATTCACCTTTTTCGTTCAGTAACTTTAAGGCGTTCCACTGTTTGGGATTGTGCGAAGCCGTCAGGATAATGCCTCCTGCGGCTTTTTCCATCGTTACGGCTAATTCGGTTGTCGGCGTAGTTGCCAAACCGATGTCCGTTACATCAAAACCCATGCCGGTTAATGTTCCTGTAACCAGTTCCCTGACCATTTCGCCGGAAATGCGTGCGTCCCGGCCAGCGACAATGGTTTTGGAAACAGGATTTTTTGAACGGATTAATGTAGCGTAAGCCGCCGTAAATTTAACAATGTCAAGCGGGGATAAACCTTCGCCCACCACACCTCCGACAGTTCCCCTGATTCCGGATATGGATTTGATAAGTGGCATAAAAGCAAACGATTAAAAGAAATTAGTATAAGTCAGGCCTTTATAAAATACGGGATTAATGATACCGTAATTCACATTATTATCCTCAGATGAACCCAATGCCGACGGAATAATCAGATCAACAACCGCATATTCGCCGACGTAAGCTAAAGGATATACCCAGCCGACACACACCAGCGAGCCGGAAACCGTATAACTTTGCGTCAACCCGTAAGTGAAAGAAAAAGGTTGAATTAAAGCGCTGTTACTCCAGTATGTTATGGACGTATCGGATACGGCAATATCGTGGCGGTAGTCGAAACGAACCGTAACTTCATCTACCAGAGATGTAGCTCGCTGTCCGTTTCCCGAATCCACCACATGAATATACAGACCGTCGCTTGTCTTGAAATATTCTTTCTCCCCAAATATCCCGCTCGCGGGATATTCATTCAAAATGACCAATCCGTTTTTTTTGATGTACCGGTCAATAGCCCTTTTTTCTTCCTGCAACCGTTCCTGCAAACTTTTTTGTTTGTCGCAGGAAGCCAGCGAACAGGAGAGTAAGGCAACCAGTGCCGAAATGAAGATCAAAGTTTTTTTCATGCGTTTTATTATTTTTGTTTGCCGCTGATTCACTAATTATATTCGTGTTAATTCGTGCATTAGCGGCATTTATATAATTTATTTTGTTTGCCACTAATTCACGAATTGTATTTAATTTGTGTCGCTGCAAAGTATAACCGGCTGCAAATTTACATGAAAATTTTCATATAACATGCAGACAGGAAAAATAATTGAGAATTGAGAATGATTATCCTTTGCGCGGCATGAGTGTAAAAGTCAAGTAATTCGTTACCTGTTTGCGCGTTTAGCAGGCGGGATATTACCCGATAGCGGAATGAGGCCTGTGTTCATTATAATAGACAAAAAATCCCAACACAAAGGTTTTTGGCTCGTAGGGGCGCACCTGTGCAGCCTCGCACCAACAAGGGGGGTAGCTTTAACAGAGGTATAAAAGCAAAGTATATGGTTGAACCAAACTTTCAGGACGTTTTGCCGAATTTTTAAAAAGGGGAGGTAAACATCCGAGATGTGGGGGTAAACATTTGGGATGTGGAGGTAAACATTTGGGATGTGGAGGTAAACATTCGGGATGTGGAGGTAAACATTCGGGATGTGGAAGTAAACATTTGAGATGTGGAGGTAAACATCCGGGATGTGGAAGTAAACATTTGAAATGTGGAGGTAAACATTCGGGATGTGGAAGTAAACATTCGGGATGTGGAAGTAAACATTCGAGATGTGGAGGTAAACATTCAGGATGTGGAGGTAAACATTCGGGATGTGGAAGTAAACATTTGAGATGTGGAAGTAAATTTTTAAAAGAAGAAAGTGTATTCACACAATATTTAATGCAACAAACCGTTTTTATACCGGACAAATCAATAAATCTAACCCATTAATTATTAAAAGAAAGGAGCTGTTATGTCAACAAAACACGATTGGCTGGAGAGAAATCA
>JAITCT010000079.1 GCA_031282925.1 Dysgonamonadaceae bacterium
AAGTAACATTCTCTCCGGATGTCGAATTGTCGGAAATAGTTAATGCTCCTTATGCTGCTATGGAAATGACCGAAATAGACGAAAATGAATATCACGAAAAAATCGAAGACGCATCAGACAACGATGAAGACGATGACGAAGCAGAAGTAGATGAAGAGCCGGAAGCAATGGAAATTGAGAAAGAAAAACCGGAAGATAAAAAGGAAGAAAAGATTGAAAACAAGATCAATAAATTCAGATATGAAGAAGAGGAAGAACCTGAGTACAACGAACTGTACGATGACGGAGATAACCGGACGGGGATAAATAAAGTCCTCTTTTGGGTTTTTGTCCTTATCGTTTCCGGATTGATTTTGTTTTTTGCCGGACGTTATTTTTATTCCAAAATTCAAACGGGGATGGAGAGAGCAACTCCCGATTCGGTTACAATCTTTTCAAATTCGGTTGGCAGGCAGGAAAATTCCGACGGTGTAAAGACGGAGGTTCAAAAAACCGATTTAGCGACACAAAAAGCAGTTGATACGCAAAAGAAAAGCCAAGCGCAGAAACCTGCGGAAACAAAAACGCCGACTCCTCCGGCGGCAAAACCGGCTACCGCTCCGCAAACGCAAAAGACCGAGAGTCAGCCTGCAAAAATGAATGGCAACAACAGGCAGCACACCATACTCAAAGGAGAACGGTTGAACACAATCGCTTTGCGGGAGTATGGTCATAAGGCGTTCTGGGTTTATATTTACGATGAAAACCGTGCGGTTATCGGCAATCCCGATATTGTTGACCCGGGAACGGTAATCATCATTCCTCCGGCGAAAAAATATAGTATAGACAAAAACAATCCCGAATCGGTTAATAGAGCACTGTATCTGGAACAGCAATATAAAACGAGGTGAACAGTGAATAGTTTAATGCACAGCATTACGAGTTACAAGTAATCCCTTTACTCGTAACTCGTAACTTGCGGAACAATATTTCCAAGTTTCTGTTTAGTTTTAATTAATTATTTTTAACTCGTAATGTATTTCAATCCCGATTTAACATTTATATTTTTGCAGCGATAAAAAATGAAACATGATTTTAAAAATAAAAACAAGTATTTTTTATGAGTCAAACAGTTGATATTCGTGAATTAAACGAAAGAATCGAAAGTAAAAGCGGTTTCGTCAATATGATCTTTATGGGTATGGATCAAATGATTGTGGGGCAAAAACACCTGGTTGAATCTTTGCTCATCGGTCTTTTGTCGAACGGGCATATCCTGCTGGAAGGGGTTCCCGGCTTGGCAAAGACATTGGCAATCAAAACATTGGCTTCATTGATTGAGGCCAAATACAGTCGCATCCAATTTACGCCGGACTTGCTTCCGGCCGACGTTGTCGGAACCATGATTTACAGTCAGAAAAAAGAAGAATTTTTGGTAAAACACGGCCCTGTTTTTGCCAATTTCGTTTTGGCGGATGAAATTAACCGCGCTCCCGCAAAAGTACAAAGCGCTTTGCTCGAAGCTATGCAGGAACGGCAGGTTACTATCGGCGAAAGTACTTACAAACTTCCCGAACCTTTTTTGGTAATGGCCACGCAAAACCCTATTGAACAGGAAGGCACCTATCCCTTACCCGAAGCGCAGGTAGACCGTTTCATGCTGAAAGTTATTATCAATTATCCGAAAAAAGATGAAGAAAAACTGATTATTCGTCAGAATATCGGCGGTAAAACCGCTGACATTCATCCGGTTTTGAAAAAACAGGAAATATTGGAAGCCCGTAAAATTGTCGGCGAAGTTTACCTGGACGAAAAAATAGAAAAATACATTGTGGATATTGTTTTTGCGACCCGTTTCCCGCACGAACACGAACTTCCGGCATTGAAAGACATGATTTCGTTCGGCGCTTCCCCGCGCGCCTCCATCAATCTGGCATTGGCCGCACGCGCTTACGCTTTCATCAAACGAAGGGGTTATGTGATTCCGGAAGATATTCGCGCCGTCTGTTTCGACGTTTTGCGCCACCGCATCGGTTTAACTTACGAAGCGGAAGCCCGGAATTTAACAACCGAAGAAATTATTGCCGAAATTTTAAACAAAGTCGAAGTTCCCTAAGGCAATTGACAATTGATAATTGGTAATTGACAATTGTGGTCGTTGAATTAATTATCAATTATCATTTGTCAATTATCAATTCATATCGTATGGAGACAAGCGAATTATTAAAAAAAGTAAGACAAATCGAAATTAAAACGCGGGGATTGTCCAGCAATATTTTTGCGGGACAATATCATTCTGCGTTCAAAGGTCGAGGGATGGCTTTTTCGGAAGTTCGGGAGTATGAATTCGGAGACGACATCCGCGACATTGACTGGAATGTAACTGCAAGATATTCCAAACCCTACATAAAAATTTTCGAGGAAGAAAGGGAATTGACCGTTGTGCTTTTAATTGACGTTTCGGGTAGCCGGAATTTCGGTACGGTTGAAACACTGAAAAAAGATATGATCGCCGAAATCGCGGCTACCCTTGCTTTTTCGGCGCTTCAGAACAACGATAAGATTGGCGTTATCTTTTTTTCCGACCGGGTAGAAAAATTTATTCCCCCTAAAAAGGGCAGGAAACATATCCTTTACATTATCCGTGAACTCATTGATTTTGAGCCTCAACATACCAATACCGATGTCGGACAGGTGTTGAAATACCTGACCAATGCTATCAAAAAGCGTTGTACGGCGTTCGTTTTTTCCGATTATATTAACAGAGGGGATTATGAGGATGCGCTCACAATTGCCAACAAAAAGCATGATATTGTAGCCATTCAGGTTTATGATACCCGCGAAACGGAAATGCCGAAAGTCGGCATGGTAAAAATAAAAGACGCCGAGAGTGGAATCGAAAAATACGTTGATACGTCTTCTTTCAAAGTGAGAATGGCTTACAAACACTGGTGGGAAAAACGCCAGACAGAGATGTACAACGCTTTTAAACGAAGCCGTGTGGACGCCGTTTCGATCCGCACGGACGAAGATTATGTGAAAGCCTTGATAGGATTGTTTAACATACGCAGTTGACTGAAAAACGATGAAGAAAAATAACCGGATAAAAGTTGTTGTTTGTGTGGTCGGTTTGTGGATAAGCATTTTTTCCGTGTCCGCTCAGTCGCTTGTTATCAGAGCGGTTATGGATTCCACCCATATTTTTATCGGGCATCAAACACATATTCATGTGGAAGTTGCGGCCAGTAAAAATCAACCGCTGCAAATTCCCGTGATTACCGACACTTTGATGAAGGGCGTAGAAGTATTATCCGCCTCGAAAATTGACACTGCCGATTTGGGCAACAACAGAATCCAACTGAAATATCATTATTTAATCACCTCTTTTGATTCGGCTTTGTATTTGCTGCCGCCTTTCAAGGCTATTGCAGGCGTTGATACGGCTTATTCGGAATCGTTGGCGCTGAACGTTTCTACGTTGCCGGTAGATACGGTTTCCAAACAATTTTACGACATCAAAGGAGTTGTCCAGCCGAAGCTTGTCTGGACGGATTATCTTCCGCTAATTATCGGGATTATCCTGGGTTTGGGATTCCTTGCGTTAATCGTTTTTATTATTTACCGCAGGATGAACAACCGGACGATTATCCCTTTCCTGAAAAAAGAAGAGCCTTATATCCCGCCTTATGAACGAGCCATTAAAGGTTTGGACGCAGTAAAAGCCCGGAAATTATGGCAGATGGGAAAAGTGAAAGAGTATCATTCCGATATTACGGATATTTTGCGGAAATACATTGATGAACGGTTTGATGTTCCGGCTCCGGAAATGACTTCCTGCGAAATATTGGATAAATTAAAGGGATACAGCGATGCGGATACTTCCTGCGACAATCTGAAACAAATTCTTATTTTGGCCGATTTCGTGAAATTTGCCAAATACAATCCGCTTCCCGACGAAAACGAATTGAGTCTGATGAATGCCTATTTGTTTGTCAATCATACGAAAAAAGAAAAGGTACCGGTGGAAGAAAAAGAGAAAAAAGAATTAACTTAAAACTGAGAAAACATGGTTTTTGCAAATCCTGCATATTTATGGCTCTTGCTTTTACTTATCCCGATGATCGGATGGTATATTTGGAAACTGCGTAAATCGCAAGCCTCTATTCAATTATCATCTTTGGAAGGATTTGAAAAAGCGCCGAATACTTTCCGGATTTATTTGCGCCGCCTTCCGTTCATTTTCCGGCTGCACGCCATCGCATTTCTGATTGTTGCCATGGCGCGTCCGCAAACAACCGACCGGTGGAATACGGAAACAACCGAAGGCATTGACATCATGATGAGTGTGGATATTTCCTCGTCCATGTTGGCGCAAGACTTGAAGCCCGACCGCTTGAAAGCCGCCAAAGACGTAGCCGCCTCATTCATCAACGGCCGTAGAAACGACAATATCGGTTTGGTGGTTTTCGCCGCCGAAAGTTTTACCCAGTGTCCCCTGACTACCGACCACGCGGTTTTGTTGAATCTGCTGAAAGACGTAAACTGTGGAATGATTGAAGACGGGACGGCCATCGGACACGGTTTGGCAACTGCGGTCAGCCGTTTGAAGGACAGCAAAGCGAAGTCAAAAGTGATTATCCTGCTGACCGACGGTACGAACAACCGCGGGGAAATTGCTCCCGTTACTGCCGCTCAAATTGCTCAAACCTACGGAATCAGGGTTTATACGATTGCTGTGGGAACAATCGGTGAAGCGCCCTATCCCGTGCAAACGGCGGTCGGCGTGCGGACGCAAATGGTGAAAGTGGAAATTGACGAAAAAACGTTGACGCAGATTGCTCAAATTACCGGAGGCCGCTATTTCAGGGCTACGAACAATAAAGCTCTGGTTGAAATCTACAAGGAAATCGACCAGATGGAAAAAACAAAAATGAGCGTGCAGGAATACAGTAAAAAACAGGAAGAATACGGTCGTTACGCAATGCTGGCCTTGTTTTTCTTCTTGATGGAAATCTTGTTGAGATATACAATATTAAAAAACATTCCGTAAATTTCGATATGTATGTTTAGGTTCGAACACCCCGAATATTTGTATTTGTTGGTATTATTGCCGGCTTTTTTGTTTCTCTTTCTGTATTCCATGTACATCAAAAAGAGGAACTTGAAAAGGTTGGGCAATATGAAAATTCTCCGCGGATTAATGCCCGATGTGGCCTTGAAAAAGCAACATCTGAAATTTTGGTTGCTGTTTGCCTGCCTGGGTTTATTCATACTGGTTATTGCCGGTCCGCAATTCGGCTCAAAACTGGAAACCGTCAAACGGCAAGGCATCGAAGTAATGATTTGTTTGGACGTGTCCAACTCCATGTTATCCGGCGATATAAATCCAAGCCGTTTAGACAAATCCAAACAGATTTTATCCAAATTGATTGACGATTTACGCGATGATAAAATCGGTTTGATTGTCTTTGCGGGCGATGCTTTTATCCAATTACCCATCACTTCGGATTATGTTTCGGCAAAAATGTTTTTATCGTTGATTAATCCGTCAATGGTCCCGATGCAGGGAACGGCTATCGGCGCCGCTATCAATTTGGCAGTCAGTTCTTTTTCACCTTCGGAAAAATCGGAAAAAACAATTATCCTGATTACCGACGGGGAAAATCATGAGGATGATGCTTTGGGCGCAACGAAGGCTGCGAACGAGAAAGGGATAACAGTCAACGTGTTAGGTGTAGGATCGCTTCAAGGAGGTCCCATCCCGACCCCCGACAACAATTATCAAAAAGATAACGCCGGAACGATGATTATTACCAGATTGAATGAGCAAATGTGCCGGGAAATTGCCACAGCAGGCAACGGCATGTATGCAAGAACCGACAACACAAACAGCGCATTGAAAGCCCTGCAAAAGGAATTGGCTAAAATGACCCAATCGGAAGTGGAAAGTAAAATTTATTCTTCTTACGACGAAAAATACCTGATTCCCGCATGGTTTTTATTGTTCCT
>JAITCT010000083.1 GCA_031282925.1 Dysgonamonadaceae bacterium
GGTTTAATCACTATGCTTTGGCCTTTTTTGACATACTTTCCGATACCGCCCATTTCCAGCAAAGCTCTTTCCAACAGTTGCGCCGGTTCGCCGCCCATCACGGCAACCATGTCCGGAACTGCTTCCACCATCACCGTATTTGTTGCCATTGCAGCTTGCAACTTATCAAATGTCAGCGCTGCAAGACCTAAAGCTGCACTTGTTTTAAAAAAATCACGTCTTTTCATTTCTACTGTTTGTTAGATAAAATTCCTGCAATATTACTAAATATATTTTAAAGTCAGAGTAAAATATTATCCGATTTTTTATATCTTATGATATTGTTGTTTTTTTTTTATCATATTTAACGGTGTCCGTATGCTGATTCGCTTTCTTTTGCATCCATTTCGGCTTTGTCCGAATTAGCAGAATTTAACTCTTAACCTGTCTATGCACAAAACCGTCCTGTGTGCAGGATAATTTACAGGATGGATATTGCTGTTTGGCAAAATTTTTGGTAGGCACTAACAAGTATAAGTAAATTAAATGAAAAATGATTTTATAGTATCCCATTCGGATACAGACAGAACAGTGAAATTATTGAAGTTATGAGTAAACACAGCAAACAAAAAAATCCGGAGATACAAGCAGACGTGTCTGACAATTCAGCAGACGATATGTCAAAAGAACTGACTGAAGAAGCCGGCTGCGAGGAGGAAAATACCGAAAGTACTGACAATGTGTCGGAAGAGCTGGAAAAATGGAAAGATACTTATGTCCGTTTGATGGCGGAATACGATAATTACAGAAAACGAACCATCAAGGAAAAAGCGGAATTGATAAAAAACGGAGGGGAAAAGACGCTCATCGCTCTTCTTCCAGTCATTGACGATTTTGAACGCGCCCGGCAAACCCTCGAAACGGCGGCGGCCGATATGGAAGCCGTAAAAGAAGGCGTGGAACTGATTTACAATAAATTTCAGGCTTATCTTCAACAAAATGGCGTGAAAGTGATTGACACGCGGGAACAAACTTTTGACGCCGATTTACACGAAGCTGTTGCGATGATTCCGGCAACGGAAGAATCGCAAAAAGGAAAAATCATGGACACGGTTCAAACAGGTTACACATTGAACGATAAAGTAATACGCCATGCAAAAGTGGTAGTGGCTAATTAAATAAAGCGAAATGGCGAAAAAAAGAGATTATTATGAAGTTTTGGAAGTTTCCAAAACGGCAACCCCGGAGGAAATAAAAAAGGCTTACCGGAAAAAAGCGCTGCAATATCATCCGGACAAAAATCCGGGCGACAAGGCGGCGGAAGAAAAATTCAAGGAAGCGGCCGAAGCGTATGAAGTCCTGGGAAATGAAGATAAGCGAAGGCGGTATGATCAATTCGGACATGCGGGCGTAGGAAGCAGCGCTGCCGGCGGCGATTTCGGTGGGGGCATGTCGATGGATGATATTTTCGCTCAATTCGGGGATATATTCGGCGGCCATTTCGGAGGGTTCGGCGGTTTTAGCGGGTTCGGCAGAGGATTCGGTAACGGAGGCGGTGCGCAACGGGTCAATCGCGGAACGGATTTGCGCGTAAAGGTAAAACTTAACTTAAAAGAAATAGCAACCGGCGTTGAAAAGAAAATCAAAGTAAGAAAATACGTGCAGTGCAAATATTGCAGCGGCGCGGGTGCGGAAGACGGTAAATCTTATTCTACTTGTTCGACCTGTAAGGGTTCGGGTATCGTTACCCGCGTTACGAATACCATTCTGGGGCAAATGCAGACAACTTCTCCCTGTTCGATTTGCGGCGGCGAAGGCAAAATCATTACCAAAAAATGTATCCATTGCAGCGGCGAAGGCATTATGCGCGACGAAGAAGTGATTACGCTGAACATTCCGGCCGGCGTGATGGAAGGCATGCAACTTTCCATGAACGGTAAAGGAAATGCCGCGCGGCACGGAGGTATCAACGGCAATTTGTTGATAGTGATAGAAGAAGAAACGCATCCCGAATTAATCCGCGATCAAAACGACATCATTTACAATCTTTTATTGAGTTTTCCAATGGCAGCCATGGGCGGTACGGTGGAAATTCCTACTTTGGACGGAAAAGCGAAGATAAAAATTGATCCCGGCACACAACCGGGAAAAGTCCTGCGTCTGCGAAACAAAGGGTTGCCGTCTGTAAACAGCTATGGAACAGGCGATTTACTGATTAACATTGCCGTTTACATTCCCGAAAATCTGACCCGGGAGCAAAAAAACCAGTTGGAAGAAATGGAAAAGTCGGCTAATTTTCAGCCGACTCAAGCGGTAAAGGATAATATTTTCAGTCGCTTCCGGAATATATTCGAGTGAAACGGGCGAATGAACGAACCGCATCATGGGAACAGTTGAAATAGATGAAGGCTCCGGCTTCTGTTTCGGCGTGGTAAACGCCATTCAAAGCGCCGAAAAAGAACTGTCTATCAACAAAGAGCTTTACTGTCTGGGCGATATTGTTCATAACAGTCAGGAAGTCGCCCGTTTGCAGAAGAAAGGCCTGCGAACAATTAACCATGAAGATTTGAAGAACATGCGCAACAAGCGCGTGCTTTTGCGGGCGCACGGCGAGCCGCCTTCTACCTACGAAACGGCTGGACAAAACGCTATCCGGATTATTGACGCTACCTGTCCGGTGGTTTTACAACTGCAAAGGAAAATCCTTAAACATTACAAAGAAATTGACCCTGTTAATTCCCTGATTGCTATATTCGGGAAAATCGGCCATGCCGAAGTGAACGGCCTGGTAGGGCAAACCGCCGGTAAAGCCGTTGTTATTGAGCGAATAGCGGATTTGGATTTGTTGGATTTCGGCAAAAATATTTATTTGTTTTCCCAGACAACGATGTCGGTGCATGATTTTAAGGAAATTGTGGCTGAGATTCAATACCGCATTCATAAAGACGCGGATTTCAGGTATTTTGATACCATTTGCCGGCAGGTGGCCAACCGGATACCGCATGTCAGGGAATTTGCGGCGCGCCATGACTTGATTCTGTTTGTTGCAGGCGAGAAAAGTTCCAACGGGAAAGTGCTTTTGGGCGAATGTGTCAAAGCCAATGCGAATACCCGCCTGATTTCCAATCCCGGCGATATTAATCCCCAATGGTTGGAAAACGTAGCATCGACGGGAATTTGCGGGGCAACTTCCACTCCTAAATGGCTGATGGAAGATGTTGCTCGAAAAATTGAGTTTCTTTGCAAATGAAACGGTTAAATGTTTTTTTATTTATTGGCCGTACACTTATCGGGGATGGGTTTTTTCATGGTTTTCAGGATGGTACTGCATTTCTACAATTACGGACAAACAGCCGGTATCGAAAACAAATGCGCGTTGCTTCGGACGCCGGAATATTTTTATCTGTCTGCGTGTAATTTGAATAATTTCATGTATATTTGCAATCCATTAAAATATATCAACTTGTTGACAGATAAAAGTTTTTCAGTGTTTAGCCGTAGCAACGGGCATTGTTTAGATAGAGTTTAATTTAGAACGCGAATTTTGTTAAATAAAAAATCATGAGTAAGATTACAAGCAAAGAATTTTGGGAAAAGATGCACTTTGAATATAAGGTATCTTTGCTGAATGAGAGTACTTTGGACGAGATATTTTCAATTCATCTATCTCGACTGTCAAGTTTAATCTCGTTGGTTTTATTTACTATCGGGTTGATGACGCTAATAGCTTTTATCATTATTAAAACACCGATACGCAATTATCTACCGGGTTATTTGGATTCCGAAGTACGGGAAGAAATGATTCAAAATGCCTTGGCAACCAATGCACTGGAAGCGAAATTGGACATGCAAACCCTGTATTTGGAAAATGTAAGGTCCATTCTGCGGGGCGACATGAAAGTGGATGAAATACCGACTATTGACTCAATCAAAGACGCCAGCGATGTTCATCTCGAAAAATCGGAATGGACTGCCGCCTTTGTGAAGAATTACGAGGAAGAAGAACAATACAATCTGAGCGGCTTCCCGCCTGAAGGCATTGAGAAGCCGATATTTTACAAACCGGTGAAAGGAATGGTTTCTTCGACATTTAACCTTTTTGAAAAGCATTACGGTATTGATATTGCTACAACGCCGAATACACCTGTTTTGGCGACGATGAAAGGAACGGTTATTTTTACCGGATTCGACCCGAATGTCGGATATGTAATTCAGCTTCAACATATCAATGGATTTGTATCCGCTTATAAGCATAACGCTAAATTGTTGAAATCTCAGGGAGATGCGGTCAATGCGGGGGAAGTAATTGCCTTAGCGGGGAATACCGGCGATTTGTCAACCGGGGTACACCTGCATTTCGAGTTGTGGCTGGACGGAAAACCTGCTGATCCCGGTGAATATATCAATTTTAACTAATGGAAAACGGGAAAAAGCAAATAGCCATTCTCGGCTCGACGGGTTCAATCGGTACACAAGCTTTGGATGTTATCCGCGAACACCGGGATTTATTTGACGTTTATGTACTTACGGCCAATAATAATGTTGAATTATTGATCCGGCAGGCGCGGGAATTTCAGCCCGAAATGGTGGTCATTGCCAATGAAAGCAAATATGCACAGTTGAAAGACGCGCTAAGCGATTTACCTGTTAAAGTTTGGGCGGGAGAAGAATCCATTGCACAGGCCGTTCAGTTTGAGCCTGTCCAAATCGTTCTGACGGCAATGGTCGGTTATTCCGGTTTGAACCCCACCATCCGCGCGATTCAGGCGGGAAAGACGATTGCGCTGGCCAATAAGGAAACCTTAGTCGTTGCCGGCGAACTGGTCATGCGGTTGGCTTTGGAAAACAGGACGCCTGTTATTCCGGTTGATTCCGAACATTCGGCTATTTTCCAGTGCCTGGCGGGAGAAGTAAACAACCCGGTTGAGAAAATCATTTTAACGGCTTCGGGAGG
>JAITCT010000089.1 GCA_031282925.1 Dysgonamonadaceae bacterium
TGCCCGGTTCGGGAGAAAGACAAAATGTTATTCAAAAAGTATGGAGATGATGATTTTATCCCTCATGCTGTTAATGGCTAAAAGAAACAAGCTGATTTCTATACAAACTTACTAATTCCGAAGTTTTTACTGTATTCAATGAATGATCCTCGCCTTTTGTGTCCGCCTCCATAATGTAACCAATAAGAAGTATGTAAGTCTTCACATAAATACACGCTATCTTCTTTGATATGTGGAAATAATTCTTCGAAACTCACAATTTTCTGAATCATCATGTGTCCGCCTTCATCTACTAATATGTCTATCGGTGGTATTTGCCGCTTTACTTCCCGCAGGAACTTTCTATCCGATTGAGAACCTGTAAGTATCTTGATATTTTCTTCTTCCAGCGCCTCACACCTTGGGTCAATATCTATGCCGAAAATTTTTGCTTTCTCCCCAAAGTAATCTTTCCACATCTGAAGACTGCCGCCCTGCGATACTCCTATCTCAAGGACTACCACTTCTTGATTTCGATAACGTCTGAAATGCCGGTCATAAATATCAAAATAGTGTACCCATTTATCAATAAGCCTTTTGTTGTTTTGCCTGAAATACCGTTCTAAGTCATTAGAAATTTTCGGGGATACCCCCCCCCCATTAACATTGTTTAACATAAATATATCCTTTCTTTATATGATTAATTCAAAGCCTTACAACACGGAGCTACACGGAGCAAAAAACTCCGTATAACTCCGTGAAATTTATTTCGTATTTCTCCGTGTTATTAAAGATACGCTACTCAAGTTTAATCGGTAACCTTCACCTTAATGTTTTTGAACCAAACAACGTCGCCATGATCCTGTAAGCCGATGTAACCTTCACGGTTTTCACCTCCTAATTGAGACAGGAAAGTAAAAGCCAGGGGAAAATCTCCGCCTTTTTTGAATTTACCGCTGTTGATCAATTCGTCCCATTGCGGCGTCCACAAATGATATTCAACCACTTTTTTACCGTTTTGGAAATGGAAAACGCTGCCTTTGTCAACAATGATTTCACCGGTATTCCATTCGCCGTATGGCTTGGAATTTTGCGGCTTGGCAGGAATCATATCATACAGGGAGGCCGATTTCCGATTTCCGTTTTCGGTTGCAATGGCGTCGGGATGATTCTCGTTATCCAGTATCTGGTATTCGGGGGAAGAAATGTAAACAGGTTCGCCTTTCACTTCGCGAGCCAAAATAAATACGCCCGAATTGGAACCTTTATCCACTTTCCAGTCAAACTTTAAACGAAAATTTTTGAATTTGTGAGCGAAAATCAAGTCGCCGCCGTCTTTGCTTTGGGCTTCGCCGGCGCCGGAACCTGAGAACTTAATCGCTTCGTCTTCAATAACCCATTTGCCGGGAACGGCGTCTTTTCCGTAGCCTCTCCAGCCGGAAAATGTTTTTCCGTCGAAGATTGAGATGTAACCGTCTTTGTCTTTGCTCAATTCATCAATGCTTACCTGAGGTTTTTCAATCAAAACATAGGCCGGATCGTCTGCCGTAGCCGGAATTAAAGTTTCATACGGACCTTCGGCTACTAATTTCGGGTCAACCGGAGGCGCTTCTTCAACTTGAGGTTCTGCCGGAACTTGTTCCGCTTTTTTCTTCGGGCTGCAAGCGAAAATCATACTTGCTGCCGCAACAATACTTACAAAATAACTAACTTTTTTCATTTTTACATTAATATTTAATTGTGAATAACTAAAACCATCATGTTCTTATGGCATTGCAGGCAAAGACCAACCATTACGATAAGTATGTCTGATCAATTCGGCTGCAAAATGTTTGGCAGGAATCGGATCCGTCCAGTCTTTCTTGAACGTCGGGTGTCCGTTGTGAATGGAGAAACCGTCTTTTTTACAGATTTTGATCTGTTCGCTATCGGTCAGATTGGTAAATTCCATTTTTTGACCGTCCCAGTGAAGTTCTTTGTGCAGTCCTTGCAGACGAACAGCCAGTACACCCATCACAACCATTTCGTTGAAAGGACCTGCATCGCTGAAATCGGAAGATAACTTACGGCGGCTTTCGGGCGATTCTTTACAGGCGCCTACCCAGTCCATTTCGTGGCTTTCTTTGATGCGGCGGCGGAATTGAGGCGCATTCGGTTTACGCCCCGACAACAACCAGGGATCGGCTCCGTAGCAACCGCAAATCAGTTTATCTTTCGTGCCGTGGAAACAAACGTAACCGCCCTCATGGTTCGGGTCTTTACCGTCCGGCCATCCTTTGGGAAGCATCGGTTTGATACCTCCGTCCGTCCAGGTAACTTCAACTTCGGGAAGTCTGATCTTCATTTTTTTCTTCGGCATTCTTGCGGGGAATGTTAAGCGAACGGATTGTGCCACAGGAGCGCAGTCTTCAAGCAAAAGCGTAGAGTTACCCTGTACTTTGGCCGGATAGCCCAATTCCAGACCCATGAATACCGGGTGCAGGACGTGGCAAGCCATATCGCCGAGTGCGCCGGTGCCGAAATCCCACCAGCCCCGCCAGTTCCACGGGTGATAAATTTCGTTGTAAGGACGCATTTTAGCCGGTCCGACAAACAAATCCCAATCCAGATGTTCGGGAACCCATTGTCCCTGTTCGGGAGTGTTCAAGCCTTGCGGCCAAATCGGACGGTCGGTAAATGTTTCAACTTTCGTTACTTCGCCGATTTCGCCGTTAGCAATCCATTCGCAGGCGAGGTTTACGCCTTCACCCGACGCACCCTGATTACCCATTTGCGTGGCAACTTTGTATTTGTCGGCCAAGCGGGTCAGCAAACGCGATTCATACACCGAATGAGTTAACGGTTTTTGCAAATAAATGTGTTTTCCTAAAGTAATGCCGGCGGCCGAAATAATCGCATGGGTGTGGTCGACCGTAGCAATAATAACCGCATCAATTGATTTGCCCATTTCGTCATACATTTTCCGCCAGTCTTTGTATTGCCTGGCTTTGGGATTTTCTTCAAATACGCTTTTTGCATATTTCCAGTCCACATCGCACAGGGCGACAATGTTTTCCGTCCCTTTTACGGCATTGATGTTGGAATGTCCCATGCCGCCGATACCAACGGCTGCGATATTCAGTTTATCACTCGGCGCCGTTTGGCCGCTATACTTTTTACCCATGGCTATACCCGGAATAACCGTCATTCCGACAGCTGCCATGCCGCTTTTCCGGAGAAAAGCTCTTCTTGACATTGAGTTTGACATAATATAAAGATTAATATTACAATGATATGTTTTTTAATAACGGCCCCAAAGGTAGAAAAATTTTTCTATTATATTAAAAATAAAACCAAAACAAGGTAAAAATTATATTATAAGAGTGCATTTCAAATTATCACAGTGCGGTTGTGAAGCCAATCCCAATG
>JAITCT010000179.1 GCA_031282925.1 Dysgonamonadaceae bacterium
TATTGTCCGGCTGGCTTTGTCTGCGACAGTTTGGGACTTTTGCCCGTGACGCTTTTTCCTGCCCCAATAATTTAATCGCTGTTTTTTTCAGGACGTTCAACCGGACTTTCCGTAACATCCAGCAACACTGTATCAAATCGGTTTTCTTCTTTGAGCAGTGCCTTCCCGCCCGGCCAAATGAAAACGGGAATCACCTGTCAAAATGCTCTCTGCCTCTTTTATTATCTCACAAACACGGCTTTCCGAAAGACCGTAAGTAACCCCAATATGAAACTGCGTACGGTACTCCCGATAGTACATCTATAAAAGCAGTAATGTATCCGCATTGCTTAATCTGGCCGGAGCTCCCCTGAAGGAATGTTTTCTCAAACCGGCTTGCGATGCATTCAACACTTCAGGCATCTGCTCAAATACCTCACCTTTGACGCCTGTTAAACGTTTAAATTTCACAATACTTATTTTTCCATATCCCTGTAAAACATGATGCAAAGATACAGTCCTGACGGATTACTTCTCTATTTTCCGAAGAAGTCTTTTGAAAAGTGGTTTGACCTTTACGGCTGCATTAATGACAGCGATAAATTCACGGGCAGTCTTGAGAGCCGGGATTCGCTGCCGTACGCTGAACACATTATCCAAAAACGGTTCCGGTTTATCAAACGGGGCGTGAAGGAGCGCCGTCAGGAGACTGTCTCGCGCAATCCCCATACCCGAATTGAGGGGGCGGAGTTTGTGACGGTAAAAAAATAACTTCAGGCAATGGCTGACAACACGATGAATTACGACCGGTTCAATACCTCAGTAAGAGGTTGGGCTATGGCAACAAGGCGCGGCATGGTTACTAATGCCCGCGATAAAGTGAAGCACGAAAAAAAAGATTCCAAAAAAAGGAAAGCGCCAAAATTAGCCAAATCGATTTCAGTGGGCTTCAGAAAAAGCTATGGCGCCATATCCCGTATCAACTTCCTTTTTGCCCGGCATGGAGAATTTATTCATTATGGTGTAGGCCGTGGATACATCCGGACAGGCAATACGATAAAAAGGGGGAGAAGATATGCCGGTGATGAAATCGGCCTGCTCCTTCACCGCGGATATACCCGCAGGGAAATTGACAAAATGCGGCATCGCTGCGAAGATGAAAAAACAGCCGGAAGAATACCCGTCGACTGGTTCGATGTGGAAATTCGCAGGGGGATGCAATGGCTGGCAGACTATACGGGTGATTTTTATGGGGATAAAGCAATGAATGCCATTCTTGAAAAAATGGATAAACCCCTTCCGGTTTTTTCCAAACATGTAAAAGTGAAGACGAAACAATAAATTCCAATGGCAGACAAAATCACAAAACGGGGTGTTGTCGTCTTTATTGATGGTACGGCAGTTGAAAATTCAATTAAGTCCATCAGGGAAGAACTGCGGAGGGCTACCAATATCCAGGCAAACGCAGTTAAAGGAACGGAAGAGTGGATTGCAGCAGGCAAAAAAGTTGCCCAATTGAAATCTGTTTTAGCCGAACATGTGGAAAAACAGAAGGAAATTGAGTGGGGATATTCCAGGATGAGCAACGCCGTCGACGAGTTTGACAGGAAAAAAGAAAAGGCTTTTTCCCTGTCATAGCCGGCCGGAGGATTTAATAAATATTTCGGACTGATTTCTTCCTTTGTTGCCGGCATTACCGGTATGACCTTGGGCGCTCGCAAAGCCGTCGATGAATTTGCCAAATTGGAAGAATCGGAAGCCGGTGTAATGAAATACACCGGCATGGCCCGGGATGAAATAAAAGAACCGGGCGAAGCATTTAAAAACGGGATACCCGCACCGCCCGGACAGAACTGAACGCACTGGCTGCCGATGCCGGACGGCTGGGGAAAAAATCCAGAAAAGACCTGTTGGATATTGCCGAAGCCGGCAATATCATCAAAATTGCCCTGGGTGAAGATTTGGGCGAAGGAGCTATCAAGAGCATCGGCAAACTTTCCATGATGTTCGGCAATGCCGATAAGATGGGATTGAAAGAAGCCATGCTGGCGACCGGTTCGGCCATTAATGAAGTTGCCCAAAACTCATCGGCTGCCGAACCCTACCTTGTCGAGTTCACCAACCGGCTGGCCGGGGTAGGGAATCAGGCAAAAATGTCCATTTCACAAATCATCGGTTTAGGCTCTGTTCTGGATCAGAACGCACAGCAGGTGGAAATGTCATCTACCGCCCTATCCGGACTGATTATGAAACTGTACAAAGAGCCTGCAAAATTTGCGAAAATAGCAGGCCTTGAAGTAAAAAGCTTTACCGAACTGCTCCGTAAAGATGCAAATGGAGCCTTGTTAACTCTGCTTGAAACTTTAAGTAAAAAAGGCGGGATGGCCGATTTGGCTCCTGTTTTTGATGAAATGAAACTGGACGGCGCCCGGGCGGCCTCTGTTCTCTCTGTCCTGGCCGGTAATATTGAACAGATACGGAAAGAACAGGAAACGGCAACCAAGGCATTTAATGAAGGCACTTCCGCCGTCAATGAATATGGCGTCAAAAATAATACCCTGCAGGCACAGATAGACAAGGCGAAGAACAAATTTCAGGAACTGGTTTATGAACTTGGACAACGGCTGGCGCCCCACATGAGTATTTTTATCAGTACCGGCGGATCCATGGTCAAAATTATTTCGGCGATTACGAATTTTTTAATTAATTATGGAAGGCAAATTTTAGCCGTTGCTGCCACCATCGCAGCCTATACCGTCGCAGTGAAGGCGCAAAATGCCTTGCTGGTTATTAATAATACCTTATCGGAGATATCACGTGTAAACAAAATGCGTGAAGCAATCCTGACCAGACAAAATGCAGCTGCTCAGCTTATTTTTAACGACACTGTACAAAAAAGAAATTTTTTAGTAAAAGCTTCGGCAGTTATTACATCGCTTTTCTCCGCCGCCACTTCGCTTTTGACCGGCAATACAAAAAAAGCTGCCGCGGCAATGCAAACATTGAATGCAATAACGAAATTAAATCCGGTAGGGCTTGCTGTCGCTGCCGTTACCGCTTTGGCAGCAGGGATTTTTTTACTTACCAGGCGAACATCCGAGTATATAGACAAGGCGAAAGCGCTTACCGGCATTACCAATGAAGCGAATAAATCAATATACCGGGAAAAAACGGAACTGGAGCTATTGTTTTCCGTGGCAAAAAACGAAACGGTTTCCAAAGAGGAACGGTTGAAGGCAATCAAAAAATTAAATGAGATTGCTCCCGAATATTTAGGCAATATCAGCCTGGAAAATATAAATACGCAGGCAGCTGCCACGGCCGTAAAAGCATATACGGATGAACTGATTAAAAATGCGAAAGCAAAGGCTGTTGCGGACAAAATAACGGAACTGGAAGGAAAAAGACTGGATAACTTAAATAAGATAGCAAAATTAGAAGAAAAAATGATAAAAGGAGTTCCGATGCAAATATCGGCTCTTTAGTGGCGGAAATCAAAAACGATATAAAATTAAAATTACTAAAAAATGAAAATGAAGAAATAGGCCGCCAGCAAAAATTATACGCGGAACTGAATACCG
>JAITCT010000310.1 GCA_031282925.1 Dysgonamonadaceae bacterium
TGCGGTAATTCTCAATCCCCAACGTGAAAGAACTAAAAAAAGAAATACAAATGAACACACAAGAATTAAGCGAGCAGGAAATATTCCGCCGGAACAGTCTCGAAGACTTGCGGAACAGGGGTATTGAACCTTACCCTGCGGCAGAATACCCGGTAACTGCTTATTCCGTTTCCGTCAGGGAAGGATTCCGGGATGACGAACCCCGCCGGACAGTTTGTATGGCCGGCCGGATGATGAGCCGCCGGATCATGGGAAAAGCATCTTTTATCGAATTGCAGGATTCGGAAGGAAGAATTCAGGTATATATCACCCGCGACGACATTTGCCCCGGCGAAGACAAGGATTTGTACAATGTTGTTTTCAAAAAAGACCTGGACATCGGCGATTTTATCGGCGTGAAAGGTTTTGTTTTCCGCACACAAATGGGAACTGTTTCCGTCCATGCCGAAGAATTGACCGTTTTGGCCAAATCCCTGCGTCCGCTCCCCATCGTCAAATATAAAGACGGAACGGCTTACGATGCTTTTGAAGATCCTGAATTGCGGTACCGGCAACGATATGTTGATTTGGTAGTCAATGAAGGCGTCAAAGACGTCTTTATTAAACGGACGCAGATTTTCAATGCAATGCGCAGTTTCTTCAATGAACGCGGATACCTCGAAGTTGATACGCCGGTTTTGCAAAGTATTCCGGGAGGTGCGGCCGCCCGCCCCTTTATTACGCATCACAATGCTCTGGACATTCCGCTTTATCTTCGTATTGCTAACGAATTATATCTTAAACGGTTGATTGTCGGCGGATTTGAAGGTGTTTACGAATTTTCCAGGAATTTCCGCAACGAAGGAATGGACAGAACCCACAATCCCGAATTTACGGTGATGGAAATCTATGTTGCCTACAAAGACTACAACTGGATGATGCGCTTTACGGAACAAATGATTGAAAAGGTCTGTCTCGACGTACTCGGAACTACCGAAGTAAAAATCGACGGTACGGTAATCAATTTCAAAGCGCCCTACCGGCGGGTAACCATGATTGACGCTATCAAAGAAAATACCGGCATAGATATTGCCGGAGCGGACGAAAACCGGCTTCGGGAGATTTGTAAAAAATCAGGCGTGGAACAGAATCCGTCTATGGGAAAAGGAAAACTGATTGATAAAATTTTCGGCGAGAAATGCGAAGCCGCTTACATTCAGCCGACTTTCATCACCGATTACCCGCAGGAAATGTCCCCGCTTTGCAAACGCCACCGGAACAATCCCGGTTTGACCGAACGCTTCGAACTGATGGCGAACGGAAAAGAGCTGGCAAACGCTTATTCGGAGTTGAACGACCCGATTGATCAGCGGGAACGCTTTGAAGAACAGCTGAAACTCTCGGAAAAGGGCGACGACGAAGCCATGTTTATTGATCAGGATTTTTTACGCGCCCTCGAATATGGAATGCCGCCGACTTCGGGAATGGGTATCGGCATGGACAGGTTAGTCATGCTGCTGACCGGGCAGGCCTCCATCCAGGAAGTGCTGTTCTTTCCGCAAATGAGGCCTGAAAAAATGCACAAAAAGGAAGATATTCCGCAAAACAGTCAGTATATTAACTCTTAAAATCTCAGTATGCAGTTATCCGGAAAAATAGGAATAATGGGCGGCGGAAGCTGGGCTACCGCTCTCGCTAAAATAATTTCGATAACGCAGCCCCATTTTAACTGGTACATGCGCCGCCCCGAACAAGTTGAGGAGTTTAAAAGCTTCGGACATAACACTTCGTATTTGACAAGTGTGAAATTTTGCACGGAAAATATCACCTTTTACAGCGATATCGACGACATAGTGGAAAACAGCGACATCCTGATTCTTGCCATTCCTTCCCCTTTCCTGAAACAACATCTCCAAAACTTAAATGTCCCGCTGAAAAACAAAGTATTAATATCGGCCATCAAAGGCATTGTGCCTGATGAAAACATGTTGATATCCGACTATTTTTCAAAGTTTTACGAAGTTCCCGGTGAAAACGTTGCCGTTTTGGGCGGGCCTTGCCATGCCGAAGAAGTCGCCCTGGAACGCTTGTCGTACCTTACGGTTGGCTGCTCCGACGAACAACATGCCCGGAGCATTGCCAACATGCTCGGCACGCATTTCATAAAAACCTCCGTAGGCTGTGACGTAACGGGCATGGAATACGCATCCGTTTTGAAAAACGTCTATTCCATTGTTGCGGGGATTTGCCACGGCTTAAAGTATGGCGATAATTTCCAGGCCATTTTCATTTCCAACTCCATCATGGAAATGTCGCGCTTTATTGACACGGTTTCTCCCTTGGACAGGAATATTTCCGGTTCGGTTTACCTCGGCGATTTGCTGGTAACCGCTTATTCGCGTTTCAGCCGGAACCGGATTTTCGGGACGATGATCGGGAAAGGCTATTCGGTGAAAACCGCGCAGATAGAAATGGAAATGATTGCCGAAGGCTATTTCGGAACCAAATGTATCAAAGAAATTAACAGTGATTATCAAGTGGATATGCCGATTTTGGACACGGTTTATTCCATTTTGTATGAGCGGAAACCGGCGGTGCCGGCAATCAAGAAACTGACGGATACGTTTAAATGAGTTATTAATAAACAGTCATAATAAATCCTTGACGCAACTTACCATTAAAGATCAGATTGACGATTCGCAATTAAAAGTTTTACTGTATCCGTTAAAATCATGGAATATAGAAGCTGCGCACCAGCGGGAGGAATTGAGAATCACCGCAGTCGTCATTGCTGTAAAAGTCAAACAATTCGTTCTTTATAACGAACAGGTAATGAATTATTTGACTTTTACAGCAATGAGGCAGTGGGGCTTCCCCTGATTCTCCATTCAATAAACCTCATTTTCTTCAACAAAACAGCATTTGCCTTTTCTTTTTATATTTGAGCTTTGGTAATCGGGGAACCGAAACGTTGCATCTGCAAAAAAATACAAAATGATATAACGAAATTGCCACTAATTCACGAATTTATACGAATAAAAATTAGTATTATACTATGCTCGTCCATAAATTGAGTTATCGAATAATTGAAAATTAAGAGATAAGTGTTTCTCTAAAACCTTTTTGTTTTCTTCATTCTCTATTTTTTTGAGAGAAACGTTTATGGCAGCCACAAAATCTGTAAATGTGCTGTAATACTTACAGTTCAGACAATCTTTCTTTGTCCATTTCCAAAGTCGCTCTATCAAATTCAAATTAGGGCTGTACGGGGGTAGAAACAACAGCTCTATTCCAGGTTCTTTTGCCCGGTTCTGCACATATTCACAACGTTGATATCTCGCATTATCCATCACAAGGGTAAGCGGAATACCTTTTTGTATTTTCTCCAGGGCTATCTTCTCCAAAAGTTCACAAACACTCAAT
>JAITCT010000012.1 GCA_031282925.1 Dysgonamonadaceae bacterium
ACGCTCACCAGGAAATATCCGATGACTGCAACAATCGCCAATCCCACAATATACAGCGGGTTTTTTATCGAAAGCATATCGGAAAAGAAGATATTGAACATGGCAAATATGGCTACTGCAATCCCATCAAGGTTAATTGTCATAATTCATTGCCCTTTGTGCGAGGCTGCGCCTCGCACAAACCGGGGGTATGATAATTTTTCTATTTTTCACCGGAACTTATTACCGTTATTTCCTGTTTGCTTACAAGCCTGAAAAAAATTAACCGAAAAATTAAACCGGGATGCAACGTTTTGTTTGGTTTCGTCATTTATCACCAAAAAATACTATAATCATGAGACAGCGGAAGTTTTAATATTTCTCGCGCCGAAATGACAGAATGGTATTTGGAAGCAGGCGGGCTGAAACTCTAATATCAGGCAGTCCGAATATGACAGCCGGGCAGGCATTACACTGAAAGTTGTTGTAAATTAAAACATTATAATCATGAAACAAATGTATTGTTTGGCGAGAGGAATAGCAGTCATTGCAGTCGTATACTTCCTGCCGGCAAGTTGCGACAAGAAAGAAGATTTTAGCAAAAAAGAAATAAGTATAGACAGGACAGAGCTGACTTTTTCCAAAGAAGATAGCGAGAACAAGGAATTTAACGTTTCCTGTGATGGCGAATGGCATATTGAAGCCGACAGCTTAAGCATGTATTATGGAGTTAATATGGCTAATGTCCGTGATTTTACCATTACGCCTGTTTCAGGAAAGGGAAACGCTACAGTGACGGTAAGTTTGAAAAACGAAAGACCTGAAATAACTGAAAGTTATACCGTCGAATTAAATATTATTGGAAAAGACAGTCAAACCACTCTCACACTAAAAGCCGTTGCAAAATAATTGAAACCCAATGAATAGAAAAATAACAGGCATTATTGCCCTTTTCGGCGTTGCCGTTTCGCTTTATGCGCAGAATTACACTGTCAGCGGATATGTGCGCGATGCGGAAACAGGGGAAACCCTTGCCGGAAGTAACGTTTACGAAGCGGAAAGCGGGAAAGGCTGCTTTTCAAATACTTACGGTTTTTACACTTTAACGTTGCCCAAAGGGAAAGGAACAGTCCACTGGTCTTTTCTCGGTTATGAGAGCCGAACGGTAAACATCAACCCGGCAAAGGATACAACCATCCATATCTATTTAAAGCCTGTTTCGGCAGAACTGCCGGAAATCATTGTCGGCAGCGCCGCTAAACTGAAAGACCTGCGCCTTGGCACTGTTGAAATTCCCTTGCCGCAAATAAAAAACACGCCCGCCCTGCTTGGCGAAACCGACCTGATGAAAGCGCTGCAATTCATCCCCGGCGTACGAAATACAACGGAAGGAAAAAGCGACCTGTCGGTGCGCGGCGGCAGTCCCGACCAGAATTTAACCCTGCTGGACGGCGTTCCCATCTACAATCCCAACCATGTTTTCGGCTTCCTTTCGGTATTCAATACCGATGCTCTGAAAAAAGTTACCTTGTATAAATCAAGTTTTCCGGCGCGGTTTGGCGGACGGCTTTCGTCCGTTGTGGATATTACAACCAAAGACGGTAACAAGAAGCGGTTTAGCGGTTCGGTTTCCTTAGGCTTGCCAACATTCAAACTCAATATGGAGGGGCCGATTGTGAAAGACCGTACTTCATTTACATTTTCTGCAAGGAGGACTTACATGGATTTGCTGGTTGATGCGGCAAACAAATGGTTTATCCGGGACAATTCCGGCAGCAGAGCCAATTTTTCTTTCTATGATCTCAATGCAAAAATCCATCATAAAATTGACGACAAGACGCATGTGTATTTAAGTGCTTACAGCGGCAACGACAAATTAAATCAGGAAACGGCAGGCATCGAAGACAATGAAACGGCACATAACGCTTCGTCCGAGAAGTGGGACTGGGGCAATACCATTGTTTCCGGGAAATTAAGCAGAGTTTTTACTCCAAACCTGTTTTTCAAAGGTGCAATTACTTACAATCACTACAATTTCAGGATTAATACGGACGACCGTTATGAAAATGCAAACGATTCAACGGGCGTACAGCAGGCAAGCCGCAGTTTTCTGTTTTCGTCGGGAATAAAAGATTATTCCGTATCCGACGATTTTGAATATTCTCCTGCATCCAACCATGCGGTAAAATTCGGGACGGCGTTTACGTTTCACGATTTCAATCCCGAAGTAATATCGCTGACGTCAAAAAGCGACACACTGATTGTAAACGACAATGTGCCGCAGCATGTTTTTTCGAGGGAATCGGCCTTTTATGCGGAAGACGACTGGGATATTTCGCAAAAAATACGCTTCAATGCAGGCTTGCGCTTTTCGCTGTTCAATGTGGATAATGAAACCTACGCCGCCATTGATCCGCGCCTGTCGTTGCGTTATCTTTTGACAGACAAACTGGCGTTGCAGGCGGGCTATTCGCTGATGCAGCAATACGTCCATCTGCTTTCGAGCAATTCCGTAATCCTGCAAACCGACCTGTGGGTGCCGGTTACGGGAAAAATCAAGCCCATGCAGTCGAGCCAGTATTCGGCGGGCGTGTTTTATGAACCGTCAAAATCAGTATTCCTTTCGCTTGAAACCTATTATAAAGACATGCGGAACGTTATCGAATACAAAGACGGTATCAGCTACACAAGCGTATCGGCAGGATGGGAAAACAAGGTGGAAGCGGGAACGGGAAGGGCTTGCGGCCTGGAATTTTCTGCGGAAAAACGGGAAGGGCGGATTACCGGAACGGCGTCCTATACCCTGTCAAAATCGGAACGGAGGTTCGACAACATCAATTTCGGCGAATGGTTTCCTGCCAAATACGACCGCAGACACGCGCTCAATTTATTGTTGAATTACAAATTAAACAATAAATTTGATTTTACAGCCGCATGGACCTATCATTCCGGCGACCGGATAACGCTGCCGGTGATGACTTATGTCCACCCTTATGTTCCCGACACCAATGGCTTCCCGTATGAACCCCAATGGGACGGGGGCGGTTTCAATTTGCTGGAATTAGACTACCGGAACAATTACCGGATGGCTGATTACCACCGGCTTGATTTGGGCATGAATTATACGTTTGCAAAGAAGAAAAACCGGTATTCCGTACTGAATTTGAGCGTGTATAACGCCTACAACCGGATGAATCCATATAAAATAATTATGGAAAGCGACCTTGACGAAAACAAAGATTATATCCACAAATTAAAGCAAATTACTCTGTTCCCGATAATTCCATCGCTTTCATATACTTATCATTTTTAAATCTTATGGGAAAAAGTTGTTTTTATACAGTCGTCATTATAAGTATATTATTGTTATGCGGATGCGAAAAATACATTGATTTCGGCGGGAAAGAGCCTGCGCCGAAAATGGTTGTCAATGCGGTTATTAATGCCCGGTCGGATACCAACCTGATAAAAATTTCCGAAAGCGTTTTCGATTTTTCCGCTCAAAAGCCCGGCATTGTCGAAAATCCCGAAATCCGGTTAAGTATCAACGGAAAAGAATGTAATCAAATTTGGCTTGATACTGTTATTGGCGTACATTCCTACTATAAGTTTGCATCCAAGCTGAACGCCGGCGACAAAATCGAATTTTCGGCACATACTCAAAGGCACGGGACGGCAACGGGTTATGATATTGTTCCCGATACGGTTGAAATAAAAAATATCGACCATGCATGGTTTTATAAAGACGGCAAGGGATATTTACGGCTGTATGTAACATTGAAAGACAACCCGCAGGAAAGGAATTTTTACCGGATTGTCGTAAAAACCAAGACCGATATAACGCATCCGTCCATTCAGGAACCGCTTCAATACTGGGATTTGGAGAAAGTTTTTATTGACGGTGAAATGCTTTTCCACAATCCGACGGAAACGGAAGAAGACGGGAAGGCTCCCAATTATTACCGCATTTTTCCCGACGACATGATTCAGGGGAAAGAATACATATTGAATATTTATATAGAAGAGAGCAACTATGCGGATAGTGATTGGAACAACTATGTCAGGCAACGGGTAAAAGTAGAAATACACACGCCGTCGGAAAAACTGTATCAAAACCTGAACTCGCAGGAATCGGCAACAGGTCCCTCCGGAGACGTCTTTTCCGAGCCGGTGAAAATTTATACCAATATGCAGGGCGGATACGGCATACTTGGCGTTTATAACGTTACCGGAAAAGAAAAACTTGTAGCGATAAAAGGGGAATGATTGCTGTTCTTCGTGAAAATACCTTAAGATTTATTTTATTTTGCCCGCTTTCTGCAAAGGAACGCTCACCAGGAAATATCCGATGACTGCAACAATCGCCAATCCCACAATATACAGCGGGTTTTTTATCGAAAGCATATCGGAAAAGAAGATATTGAACATGGCAAATATGGCTACTGC
>JAITCT010000027.1 GCA_031282925.1 Dysgonamonadaceae bacterium
TACAGGCCTCGGCAAAAGCCACATCTATAAACCCGTGTGTGCAAAGAAAATACCGTACTGCAAAAGGCAGGGAGGCAAACTCACCTGTTTTGACGGAAACGGGCTTACGGCGTGGCAACCGAAATACAGCACGGCAGAAACACGTTTGCAGTGCAAAGACAGTATAAATTTCAGCAGCGTTTATTTTGAAAGCATGAAAACCGGGGAAATGCCAACCGGGTACGGCGAGCCGCCACAAACAGAAGAACTGAAAAGAGGCAGGCCAAACCCGTTCTTTGAAAGCCGGACAGACGGCTGTCTGTTTATCCTTTCACCCGACATCTCAACAGTTGAAATTTTAACTGTTCCACAAGGCCGACAGTTGATACGCGGGTATGCTGCACAGTTAGCGGATGAACAGTTAAACGGGAAGAAAAACGGGTTGAGAAAAACGGCAAAAACGGAAACAGTCCTCGCGCGCGTACGGTAAGCTGTAAACGTTACCAAATTTTGGTAATCCCGGAAGATTAGAATTATGTTTGATACGGTAAATTTTTGGATAGACAAAACAGACGTATCAGGGTATCAATACCCCAAAGGGAAATATTGAAATAAAGACAGGGAAATACGATTTAAACATATCAACCTCAACGATATTTGCAGTATTAAAAAAATGAATTGTCTTTGACATCGGAAAGCCTGCTGAAAACAGCAAAAAGGCTGTTTTGTTACCCGTTTGTTACCAACTGCAAGTAACAGCGGGCTTTTTATTTTGTGTATCGGTAAGTTATATTAGCTAATGAGCTTATTAAATGTTAAACTTTACATTCCAAATGCGTAGCCATACTTTTTTATTCGGGAATATTTTTTCACAATATTAGCAGATGCCTGTAAAACAGTTTTTTATTGATCAGGCAAAAAGCAAACAAAAAGACCGCTTCATCTTACTATGAGGCGGTCTTTTTGTTTCATTCTCCGGCACCGACCGGCTTTCTGATTAAGCATATTGATTTTTTTGTATCATACGCAGGGAGATAAAAAATGATCCCGACCTTATTTTATGAAAAACCGGAAAATATCATTCCCGTTAGCGTACACAAGCAATAGCAGTAAGAAAACCATCCCTGCAATTTGGGCATATTCCATAAATTTATCATTGGGTTTGCGCCCGGAAACGATTTCATACAGGAGAAACATCACATGTCCCCCGTCAAGGGCAGGTATCGGAAGTAAGTTCATAACACCCAGAATGATAGAAAGAAATGCCGTCATATTCCAAAAATCAGGCCAACTCCACAGATTCGGAAAAAGATTTCCAATCGCGCCGAATCCGCCAATGCTTTGAATACCGGCTTTGGTAAAAAACAGGCGTAATTGCAAAACATAAAAAGATATTTTCCTGATTCCCAAAGAAATACCGGCCGGAAAGGATTGAAAAAAACTATACTTGTCGGAAACGCCCGTGTCTTTTCCATTCGGAATAAAACCAATTTTACCCTCTTCATTTACAGGAACCGTTAATTTAACTTTTTCCCCTCTCCGCAGTAACTCTATCGAAACCTCGGAGCCTTTATTTTCCGACAACGCTTTGACAAAAGCAGAAAAAGCAACCGTGCTGACGCCATTGACCGAAAGGATTTCATCACCGACTTTCAAACCTGCTTTTTCCGCATTCTCGCCCGCAATCAAACTGTCGATTTGTGTGTTCCGAATATCCGCCAGAGGCGTTTTTGCGGCTAAAAACTGTTTTTCAAAATTTTCAGGCAAGCGGATGTTTTTTTCCTGACCGCCGCGCAATATGGTTATATTCGTGGAACTTATCACGCGGAACAAATCCAGGTCATCGTAACGGGTCAAACGCTTGCCGTCTGCCGCAAGCAAAATATCTCCGTCCGCCAGTCCTGCCTGATGAGCTACTTCGCTGAAATATAGCGGCGTCTTGTCAATCGGAATATAATTGTCGCCCCAATTCAGTACCAAAGCGGAATAGATAAAAAAGGCAAGAATAAAATTCATGAGAACGCCGCCAACCATGATTAACAGTCGCTGCCAGGCGGGTTTTGTCCTGAATTCCCATGGCTGAGGAGGTTGGGATAAGGTTTCCTTATCCATGCTTTCGTCAAGCATTCCTGATATTTTGACGTATCCTCCCAAAGGCAGCCAACCGATTCCATATTCGGTTTCGCTGTTTTTGGGTTTGAATTTGCACAGGGAAAACCATGGATTAAAGAACAGGTAAAATTTCTCGACCCTGACTTTAAATAGCTTTGAAAGAATGAAATGTCCAAATTCATGGACGATAACTAAAATTGATAAACTTAAAATTAATTGCGCTGCTTTTATTAAGATTGTCTCCATTTTTTATTAAAACTGAAAATTAAACCCGCTTTACCCATATACAGGTAAAAGCGGGGAGCAAAGGTAATAATAAATCCTTACATCCGCAAAGACGGAAAAAAGGGGTCAGTGCAACCGCATCAAAAGTTTATAATTTTTTTGAGATAACCAATAGACATTATGTTAGTTTAAATTTATAGTTGAACGGTTTATGGGCAATCCTGAAATTATGCAGTGCAGCGCAAGTGCGAAAGACATGATTCACAAAGAGATTTTTTCTCAACCGG
>JAITCT010000048.1 GCA_031282925.1 Dysgonamonadaceae bacterium
GATTTTCCCGTACCGGCATAGCCTTTCAACAAAAATATCGAATCGTTATTTCCATCAAAAAGAAAATCGCTCAGTTTTTCCAAAGCCGACAGCTGCTCGCTTGTAGGCTCGAAAGGAAAGTTTTTTCTGATTTGTTCCGAAAAAAAAGAAGACAGCATGTTGGATATTGTTTGTTTGGGGAGTAAAATTAGAGATTTATTTCACATCTGCAAAATAAAATAATTCAACCTGTTATTTTTCCGGCAGATTCCAATCACCTGTTCAATAATTGATTCCTTACGTTTTTTCATTGTTAATTTAGCATATATAATTCTCCACTAAGTTTCAAAAGCAACAAAATCAGAGATATTTCCATCATATTGCGAATAGTTCATATTTTCAGGATCCGGCATGTATGTTCATTCATACTCTTTATCTCCATCAAGAGCTTTTTTCAGAGCGTTTAAATAGCCCTTGCCGTATTTTAAATCCGGTTCCATATAATTTCCTTCCGCCCATTCATTCCATGATTTTAAAAAAATCAATTGATGTTGATGTTCTCTATTCTCGACTGTTTTCAGCGTGGTTTTCACATGATTGAAAAATAAGGCAGGAGTCGAATTAACTAAAATATGCGTTGAACGTCCCGATCGGGGAGAATGATCCCAATTCGGTATAATGGTTGGATAACAATAATCCAACGAATCTTTTTCGTCGGAGAAATATTTGGACGCTTTTGCATAAGGGACAATACGCCCTTTTCCAAATACAAGCCGCATCACTTTCATATAACATTTTTGGACAAGAGAGAAATCCTTTTTGAAAAAATGGAATAGACGAACGATATTCACACCGTCAAACCCCATATCTCTTAAAGGCTCCATATCATGTTCATCATACGTGTGAGCGACAAAATGAATCCCTTTCAATCCGTTCTCCCGCGCTAAGCGGTTCCACAATCGGATAAAGAAAGGAACATCCGGTATTTCCTTGTAAGAATACACCATAAATAGGGGTTTATCATCTACGCGAATGTACCTCTTGTCACGAAAGGCCGGTAGCAACGTATGAAAATGATGAATATAATCGTCTTCTCCCGGGTAAGTTTGCTCTATCAATACTTTTTTACTCCCATCCTTGTTGAAAAGTTTATCTTCCCAAGCCGTATTTGCCCAAGCCAGGCAAAAAGGAAAATCCGGTTCGCCGGATGCCAGCACTTCGTTAAAGGGACGCTCCAACAGTCTGCGTCCATTCCCAAACCAGTAATGCCAGTAACAAAAACCTTCCACGCCAGCCTCTCTTGCCATTGTAGCCTGTTTCTCGCGCACTTCGGGAAGACGTAAATCATAATATCCCAAATCTGCATTGTCACACCGGAAAGAATGATTACATTAGTTTCAATCCAAACCTCATCTTCAATTATTATAGGTCCTTTACTTTCCGCATCCAAAGAATTTGGAGATATAAATGTTGAATAAACGGGAAAACTTGTTATGGTGTTGATTTGATGATTTCCGCCCAAAACAAACAATACGTTGGGGGCGATAGATACATAATTCCCAATCTTCAGTTTTTCTCCCTCAATAAAATAACTTAGTATATTCAATAGCCCATAACTTCCTATTCCTGCAGTCACTTTCTCAACAGGAAAATATTTCCTGCAACAATTTCGTTGAAGGCGTTGGGGGCCGGTTTAACCCGAAATTAACGCACAACGAAAAGAAACAGACCGGGTGGATTTGCTCAAAGGTCAAAGAAAACGATTTAAGAAATTTATTAACAGTCAAATAATTAAAAAAAATGAATACAACAGAATTAATCGGTCAGGTTATTACGGCTCTGTTTGAACTGGAAGCCAAAGGATACCACAGCGTATATTTTGAGTATGGAAACGGCCTGTTCCGGATAAGGATTTTCAGGGGCAAAGTCGAGGCGGGTACGGTTGTTTACGAACGGACGGTCAATGCAACAGACGAGCCGTCACAGTTGGAAGAAGCGGTTAATTACATTCGGAATTTGAGAAACCATGTAAAAAAACCGTATTCCAATGCTACAAATAGGAGTATGTAAAAGGTGTAAAGTCGGGCAAATGGGAAAAGACAGGCTCAAGTTTTGAATTTGGCGACAATGCCATGTTATCCATGCTGATAGACGGTTCGGGCTGTTACATCGACGACCCCGACAACAGCTTGCTGTATTTTGCGGTTGCGACATATATCCGCGGTCGGCAAAAAGTTTTCTGAAAAGTTTCCCTGTCAGGGTTTTAACGGTTTTGGGGTCTCTGCCGTCAATGTTTCCCGGTGTAAGACAGAAGGAGAGTATCCCGCCTTTATCATTACGGACAAAGTGCAGTTTGAAGCCATAAACCCAAATCGGTCATTAGAGCTTTAAGGGTATACGTAAGGCAGGAGGGAGTCATTGAGCGATCTCCGGATGCCGGGGAAGGTCTCCCTGTTTCGTAGCCCCTTTGCCAAGTGGAGTGTTTTCCGGTCAGCCGTTTGGGTGATATAGCCGGCGACAGCAAAGAGCTTATAGCGTATTGTCTTCGGGAAAGGCCTGTGAGTGGAGTTTGTCAGGGCATGACGGAAAAGACACATAAAGTTATGGGCCGTCACGATGAAATTTCCGCAGGCTTCAGTGGCCCGGAAATCATGCAGGGTGAACCTGTCAGTGGAAAAGTCATGTTTGAGTTCTTTGAGGCGGTTCTCCGGGCCGGCCCGTCCCCGACAGGCGTCATATGCCACACGGGCGGGAAGCGTAAGATTGGCGATGCAGCAACTGTAGCGGTAATTGCCCACCTGAGTTCGACCTAAGCAAGCATTCGAACAGCATTCAAATCAATGATTTCCAAATTTAGCGAAGGTTTTTCAGGAAGAAAACTGTAGGCGATGAGCGCCGATATCATATTGCTAATAAAGCTGTTAAAACTGCGATGTCGGGTATGTTCTATGTGACACAC
>JAITCT010000097.1 GCA_031282925.1 Dysgonamonadaceae bacterium
GTTTTAATGCCGATATTCCGATGCCAAAGGAAGAAGGCATTATCGGCGATAAAGCAAGCGCCTACGAGCAGGAGCAGATTCAGCAAAAGCAGGCGGAACGGATGCGTTCCTTAGAGGATTTTTCCTCGCTTCTGGGTGCAGGCAATCCTAAAGAGCCGGACGATTTGGTATTATTGACCGATGATGTCCAATCCGCTAAAACAGGCAGCGGAACAACACCCACACCAACGCCTGTGCAAAACTCGCTGAATGCCTACCGGAATGTCAATCAAACGCTTGGCAGTTTCTACGAAACGCCCCGCGCTGACCCTGAAAAGGAAAAGTTACAGCGGGAAATGGATGAACTCCGCGAACGGCTCGACGAACAGGAACGGCAAAAAAATGCAGTCGATAACCAGTTGACATGGATGGAAAAATCTTTCCAGATGGCTGCAAAGTATATGCCGGGAACGGCTGCGCCTGCCAATTCTACAGAACCTGCCGCTGTTCAAGGGAATACAAACACTAATACAGCCGTTGTTCCCGTCACTCAGGCGCGAACGCAAACCGTTTCGCTATTACAGCCCGAAATGTCCGGCGCGGAATTTATCGAAGCATACAGCAGGCCCCGCAATGTGGGTTTTGTTACGACAACCGGCGAAACGGATACGGGAACAAAGAATACCATTTCCGCCTGCGTATATGAATACCAAACCGTTACAAACGGCCAAAGCGTGCGCTTCCGGCTGTTGGAGCCGATGCGTGCGGGAAAGACGATTATTCCCAGGGGTACGCTTCTTTCCGGACAGGCAAAAATACAGGGTGAGCGATTGAATATTACCATTCATTTTCTGGAATACAGGGAAGCAATTATCCCCGTGGAACTGTCGGTTTACGATACCGACGGGCAGGCCGGGATTTTTATTCCCGACTTGCAGGAGCTCAGCGCCGCCAAAGAGATTGTCGCCAATATGGGAACGTCCGCCGGGACAAGTTTCAATATCAACAGCGATGCAGGCGAACAGTTTGTCGCCGATATGGGGCGTAACCTGATACAGGGCGTTTCGCAGTTTACGGCAAAGAAACTCCGTGAGATAAAGGTGCATCTGAAAGCCGGATACCGGGTATTCCTGTTACCGGAAGGGAATTTACAAATCAATAAACAGCAATTAGCAAACAAATAAATTAAAAATTCAATGAAACAGATTTTTTTAACGCTCGCCCTTGTCGCAGGCATGTTTACAACAGCAAACGCACAGGAAAACGTGCAGAAAGACAGTCCTTCAACGGGCGATTTATTCAATGGTTTCACCCGTCCGTTGACTTTCGACCGGATGATACCACCTTATGCTCTGGAGATTACATTCAATAAAACGGTGCATGTTATCTTTCCGGCGGCTATCCGCTATGTGGATTTGGGTAGCGCCGACCTGTTGGCAGCTAAAGCCGACGGTACGGAAAACGTGCTAAGGGTCAAGGCGGCTGTCCGGGATTTTTCGCGCGAAAGTAACCTGTCGGTCATTACCGAGGATGGCAGTTACTATATATTTAACGTGAAATATGCCGACGAACCGGTAAAGCTTTCTGTCGAAATGACCGACTTTATCCACGACGGCGAAGCGGTAAACCGTCCGAACAACGCCCTCGACATCTATATGCAGGAACTGGGACAGGAATCGCCTTTGCTTGTCCGTCTGATTATGAAATCTATCCACAAGAACGACCGCCGTGAAATCAAGCATGTCGGCAGCAAACGCTTCGGCATACAGTACACGCTCAAAGGCGTCTATTCGCATAACAGTTTATTGTATTTCCATTTGCAGTTGAAAAACTCAACGAACGTTCCGTTCAACGTGGATTTTATCAATTTTAAGATTGTCGATAAAAAAGTCGCCAAACGCACCGCCATGCAGGAACAGGTCGTTCAACCGCTCCGGGCGTACAACCACCTGACGGTTATCGAGGGCAGGCGCACCGAACGCATGGTTTTCGCCCTGCCGCAATTTACCCTGCCCGATGACAAGCACTTAATTGTGGAACTGCATGAACAGAATGGGGGTCGCCACCAGCGGTTTACCGTCGATAACGCCGACCTGATACGCGCAAAAGTGATTAACGACTTAAAAGTGGAATGAAATGAAACGGATATTCTTTATTTTGATAACATTTTCGCTATTAACAATCGGGGCATACGCACAGCGGCATTTGCCCGGACAGCACGGCTTACAGATTACCGCAGGCACGGTAAACGGTTTTACGCTGGATGAACGAAACCCAAACTTTGCTGCGCACGCGGGTATGGCGTTTTCCACTTACACGAAAAATGGCAACCGCTGGGTATTCGGTGGCGAATTTTTAGGGAAATGTCATCGGTACAAAAACTGGTGTAACCCGCAAATGCAGTTTACCGGCGAAGGTGGATATTACCTGAATATCCTGTCGGACAGGAGCAAAACCATTTTCTGTTCGGCAGGTCTTTCTGCGCTGGCAGGTTATGAAACAATCAGGCATAATAAAAAACCCTTTCCTGACGGCGCGACTATCAACAACAAAGATGCTTTCCTCTACGGAGGGGCAATCACGCTCGAAACGGAAATTTTTGTAACGGACTGGCTGGTATTTATTGCCAATATCCGGGAACGGGCGCTCGCCGGGTCTTCGGTGGGCCTATTTAATACCCAATTCGGATGAGGGGTAAAATTCATTATAGATTAATTCACTTTCAAATTTTAGTATTCATTTTTAAACAATTAATAAATATGACAAAGAAAATTTATTTTTTGCTGATACTTGTCCTTACAGGTATAGCAAGCATGAGCGCTCAAATACGGATAAGCGGCAGCGAAGCGCCGAATAAATCCGCCGTACTGGACCTAAATCCCGATGACCGGACGCCGGAAGGAAATGCAACCAAAGGGCTGGCGATGCCGCGGGTAAGGCTGAAAAACACATCTGACCCGTATCCGCTTCTAAGCCATGTAAAGGGAATGACTGTCTATAACATGGTAACAGAAGGCGACGTTACTCCCGGCGTATATACCGCCAACGGCTCCAAATGGGTGCGGCAGGCGGACAGCGAAGCCCTTGAAAACCTCGCTACAAACATTTACAGCACGGTTTTCGGCGATACAATTATCAACTACATTACCGAAAATATGGATAATACGGCGTTGATAGACAGTTTAATGACGCACATTACCAACAACAGTGAGTATCTTGAGCAACTGATAAACAGCATCTCTTCCAATATTTACAATACGGTATTGGGCGACAGAATTATCAATTACATCACGCAACATATCCAAACAACGGTATTAGGTGATAGCATAGCCTGCTATATTACCCAACATTTTGAAACAACGGAACTGGGCGATACGATTATGCAGTACATTACCCAAAACCTTGACCGTTCGGCGTT
>JAITCT010000183.1 GCA_031282925.1 Dysgonamonadaceae bacterium
AAAATGGGTACTGGATAAATACTTCAAAACAAACGGAACACGGAAACGGTGTTTTTCGCAGATGGTCAAAGACAAAGAAAGTAAACATAAACATACTTTCACGCTCAAAAAACTATCGGATACACCCATTGAAAGGTACGTGAAAATCAGGAAGCAAGCCAATCCGTTTGACCAAAAGCGGGATGCCTGCTTTGAACAAAGGCAAGTCAAAGGCCAGAGGGTTCGCAGTTTCCCGAACATAAAAAATGGACAGGGAAACAACTTTATCGGACAGTACGCTGGATAATAATAAAAATAAAAAAAGAAAACGTAGCAGTGCCGGTTTAATTTATGAGAATTAAATTTATAATCACCTGAGCCGTATGCGGGGAAACTCGCACGTACGGTTCTTAAAGGGGAAAGCGGCGGTAACGCCGCCGACCTGCTTAATAGCATGATACAGTTAGAGATAAAAGAAGAAGACAGAGTTTCATTGCAACAGGGAAGATACAATCAGTTATATCCCCGTGTAATGCAGAAGTATAACGCATTATGGTTGAAGCATAAAGGTTTTTCGAACAGTCAGATATGCGAAGTGGAGGGAATCTGCAGCAACACGCTGCTCACCTTTTTCAAGCAATGCGGTGAAGGCGGGCTGGAGCGGCTGCAGGAAATAAAATTCTTCCGTCCACAAAGCGAAATGGAAGCGTATTCGGGGAAAATTGAGCAATATTTTGAAGAAAATCCTCCTGCATCAATAAGGGAAGCCGTTTCAAAAATTGAAGAACTGACGGGTATAAAACGGAGCGAAACGCAGGTACGCAAGTTTTCGAAAGACAGGAAATTCCGTTTTCTCAGAGTTGGGACAGTGCCGGCAAAGGCATTGACGGAGGAAAAAAACGGGCAGCGGGAATTTTGGAGCAGGCCTTAGCGCCCCGTCCGGAAGAAGCCAAAAAAGGAGAAAGAACTGTGTATTTTGTCAATGCGGCTCACTTTGTGTACGGTGCGTTTGTATCCTGCCTGTGGTGTCCGACCCGCAACACCTTCGGGAAGAAACAGGTATAACGTGTTGGGGCAACAGATGCCGTCTCGCATGATTTAATAACCGTTTGCAACGCCACATGCATCAATGCCGAAAGTGTTTGTGAACTGTTGATAAATATTGCTGCAGAAAAAGTGAGGAATGTGTGCTCCCGTAACGCTTGTTTTGGATAATGCAAAATATCAGCGATGTGATTTTGTGCAGAATAAGGCAAAGGAATTGTGCATGGAACTGTTGTTTTTGCCATCATACAGCCCGAACATGAACCTTATTGAGCGATTGTGGAAATGGAGGAAAAAGGATTGCCTTAACTGCAAGTATTACAGTAAGTGTTCTGAATTTGTAGAAGCAATACAAAAGTCACTGCAAAAAACGGAAAATAAAGAAAATATAAATGATTTGGACACACTCTTGGCTCTTAATTTTCAACTTTATGATGACTCAATTTATAACCGAGCATAGTATAAACTCGTGATGCGTATGTTTGCCGTGATCAAAAATAACATTTTTATGAGAAAAATTATGCCTTTTGCTTGCAAAAATCATACGAATAGGGATTAAAGCCCAGTAGAAATGATTGATTCCGCACCAACCGAGGGCATGTCAAAATCATGTTGCATCTCTATGAGATGCCGGTTTCATGTTCATCAACATACATGCCTGAAAAAACAGCGCCTCAAAAAAATTTTAACCGGAAAATAACGCGTTATATCGGGAATGTAATGTGTTTTGGAGCGAGCAAATGCCCGCGCTAAGACAAAATCACTTCATTTGCAGAAACAGTAATTCCCCTGTCGGGATGATATATTTTGAAAAGCGTATGTTCCCCGCTATGTTTGTTCATTTCATTGATTATCTGTCCGTAAGATATTTCCCGCAGGTTAAAAACAGTTTCATTTTTGAAATGGCGCGCCCCGCCGGATTGAGCCGGGACAAATATTTTCCGGATTGCCGCCATGCAATAAGTCAAAAGAATCGCTAACCGAATCGTCCATTTAAACAACCGGTTGGAACGGAGATAATGCTTGTTGAAAAAAATCAGCATGGCCTCGTAAAAATGCTTCACGTAACGGATGTCCTTTTTCGTGCTTTCGCCTTTGTAGTGGATAATCGGCTCGGGGAAATAATAATTGGCATAGTATGTTTGATGGATGCGGTACGACAAGTCAATGTCTTCGCCGTACATAAAAAAACGGTTGTCCAGACTGCCCGATTTTTCAATGGCCTCTTTTCTCAACATCATAAATGCGCCTGCCAGAACTTCCACTTCATGCGCTTCATTTTCATCCAGATAACTCAAATGGTATCCTCCGAAGATTTTCGAGCGGGGAAACAGCCGCGATAAACCCGATATTTTGGTAAACGAATCCCAGGGCGAAGGAAAACCCCGCTTCGATTCCGGCAAAAAACGGCCGAACCCGTCGAGCATTTTCACTCCTGCAGCCCCGATTTGTGCGTTTTCGTCCATACGGCGGCAGATTTTGCTCAACGTGTCTTCGCCCAGCACCGTGTCGGGATTGAGCAACAGTATATACTCGCCCTTTGCCTGTTCGATAGCTTGATTGTTGGCGGTCGAGAAACCTGCATTTTCTTTGTTCGCGATAAAATGAACGGATGGAAACTTCGGAATCAAATATTCCAGAGAACCGTCGGACGAATGGTTGTCCACCACAAATATTTCCGTATCCAGGTTTTGAGCGGATTTCAGAACCGAATCCAAACATTGTTCGAGATAGTATTTTACGTTATAGTTAACAATAACAATGGATAATTTCATGCGTTCATCTTTTTTAGTTAACGAGTAAACGAGTTGACAAGTTAACAAGAATCATCATACACCGTCAACTTATTAACTTGTCAACTCAATTTCATCATTGTTTATCTTTATCTGCTCGCTGTCGGCAAGGAAACGCAACGCCTTCACGATTTGTTTTTCGGGATAATCGACCGAAGCCAGAATACTCTCAACCTTACTTTCCCCGTTTTGAATCAATATCAGAATTTCATGAATAAGCGTTTTCATTGCCGGATCGCTGTTCTCCCGACGTTTCCTTTCGATGCAAACATCACATTTTCCGCAATCTCCGGCGTCCTTTTCCCCGAAATATCGAAGCAACATCCGGCTCCGGCACTGCATTTCGGAACTGCCGTACTCAATGACGCGCTCAATCCGGTTCACCAGCTTGTTGCGCCGCTGTTCATACACCGCCTGCGGAATAGATAAATACCGGATATCCTCGCGATTCCGGCTGTAATAAACCGTCGGCACTTTTTGAGCGGGAATATAATGGATAATATGTTGAGTTGAAAGTAATTTCAACGACTCGTAAACCTGAAGAGGATCCATTCCCGTTCGTTGCGCCAGCAAAGTTTCGCTGATGTGGACGTAATCGGCAAAAAGCCCCGTGTAAGACCGCAAAACCACTTGAATCAAGTTTTCAACAGCCTCGCTGAACCGGGAAAATTTGTACAGTTCATCCCTGTCAACGGTGAACATTAACTTCGAGTGTTTGTCCGTATCTTCAACGTATGTAATATAGCCCGCCAAATCAAGTATTTTTAAAGCGCTGTGTACATGTGCGATATTGTACCTGTAAGCCGCGCAAAACCTGTCAATATGGAAATTATGCCCCGTATCGATACCCGTATTAACGGCAATCTGAAAGAAATAAGCCAGTTTTTCGTAAACATCTTTGATAAATTCCCTTTCGGGAAATTCATCTTTGATGCGTCTTTTCAATTGAACGGCGTCCCGCCGGTTGAAAAGTGCAACAGCGTATGCCTTTTCCCCGTCCCGACCCGCACGGCCTGCTTCCTGGAAGTATTCCTCCAATGAACCCGGCAACTCAAAATGGATGACCAGACGCACATCCGGCTTGTCGATACCCATTCCGAAAGCGTTAGTACAGACAATTATGCGGCACTGCCCGCTTTTCCACTCGTTTTGCCTGCGGATTTTCTCGTCGGAAGTCAGCCCCGCATGGAAAAAATCGGCGCTGATTCCCTGCCTTTGCAATTCCATCGCAATTTCTTTGGTACGGCTGCGACTCCTGACGTAAATAATCCCGCACCCCCGGACTTTGGAAAGGATATGGACGATTTCATATAGTTTATCGTCTGTTTCCCGAATGACATAAGCCAGGTTTTCACGCTCAAAACTTTTCCTGAAAACGTTTTTTTCCCTGAACTGCAATTTTTCCTGAATATCGTTGATAACGTCGAGCGTGGCTGTAGCAGTCAATGCCAAAACAGGAACAGAGGGAAGGTGGTTGCGGAGTTCCGCAATACGCAAATAAGAAGGGCGAAAATCATATCCCCACTGCGAAATACAGTGCGATTCATCTATAACCAGCAGACAAACGTTCAGGTATGGAAGTTTTGCCAGGAAAAGTTCGTTTGTCAACCGTTCGGGGGAAACGTAGAGGAACTTGTAATGACCGAAAATGCAATTATCGAGGGTAACGAGGATTTCCTGCCTGCTCATTCCCGAATGGACATACGCCGCTTTGATATTTCTTTTTTTCAGATTATCGACCTGGTCTTTCATCAACGCAATCAAGGGCGTAACAACTAAACAAAGGCCGTCCGTCAGCAAGGCCGGAATTTGGAAAGTCAGGGACTTCCCCCCGCCCGTAGGCATTAAACCCAGAGTATCTTTACCTTCATAGACAGAGGTGATAATTTCTTCCTGAAGCGAGCGAAATTCATCGTAACCCCAATACGCTTTCAAAATATCGTGAAACTGCCCCATGAAAAGATTTATTTATGAGTTACGGCACCGGTTTACCCGTAAACTTGTAACTCGTAACTCAAACATGTATATCTTTAATGAATAATTGAAGGCTATTCTTAGTGAACGTATTTTTCTCAACAGTATAGCAAATATCAAAAGGCGCTCCGCTTTTAATAGCATCGTTATATTCATGCATCCCGAAAGCAATAGCCGGTATCGCGTCGTCGGTAGAATCGTCAACCAAATTCAGCTGCAAATGCTCCTGTGCCCGTCCAACCAGCTTGCTGACGCCGGAATCCCTCACCCCAAACGAACAAAACACCGGTTGGGTGTTGCCTACCCCGAAAGGATTCATGCGTCTTATATCAACGGCAAGTTTCCTGTTGATTTCGTTGAGTTTCAAAACCAGGTCAATATCAAATGTTTGGACGGCCTGCCTTTCGAGCAGGTATTCATCGGCATACGCTTCAAGCCGGGACTTGAACAAATCCAACTGCTCGCGGTACAAATTGACGCCTGCGGCAAACGGGTGTCCCCCGAAATTAACCAAAATGTCCTTACACGACTCGAAAGCCCTGTAAATATCAAAATCCGTTACCGAACGCGCCGAACCGGAAACATAACCGTTGGCGTCGGCCAGCACAACGGCCGGTTTATAATATTTTTCCATAATCCGGGAAGCTACGATTCCGATAATGCCTTTGTGCCATTCGGGATTATAGACGACAATAATTTTTTTATCCGCTATTTCGGGATTTCCGTCAATTAAAGCATAAGCCTCGTCCGTCGTTTTCCTGTCCAGTTCGCGGCGATCGTCGTTGTACTGGTTGATATTTTCGCTCTTTGCTTTTGCCGTTTCCACGTCTTTTTCCAAAAGCAAATCAACCGTCGCCCTGCCGTTCATCATCCTTCCCGAAGCATTGATCCTCGGGCCGATTTTGAAACAAATGTCGTTCATCGTAATTCCCGTTTCCGGTAATCCGGAAACCTCAATGATTCCTTTCAAACCCTGACTCGGATTATGATTCAACTGTTTCAAGCCGTAAGTAGCCAGAATCCGGTTTTCGCCGGTCAGCGGGACAATATCCGCAATAATGCTCATCACCACGAGATCCAGTAAAGTGCATAATTTGGCAAATTTAATGCTGTTGCTGTTGGCAAAAGCCTCCATGAACTTAAACCCGACGCCGCAACCCGAAAGATGTTTATACGGATAAGTAGAACCGGGACATTTGGCGTCCAGTATCGCTACCGCATCGGGTAAAACATCGTCGGACTTATGATGGTCGCAAACAATGAAATCAATTCCCAAAGACTTGGCATAAGCGATTCTGTCCACCGCTTTAATGCCGCAATCCAAAGCAATGACCAGGGTTACGCCGGTCTCTCTGGCGTATGCAATACACCTGTCGGATATACCGTAACCTTCGTCGTAACGGTCGGGAATGTAGTAATCCAGATTGGAACACCATGTATTCTGTTCCAAAAACTTGTAAACCAGTGCGACGGCAGTAGTCCCGTCCACATCATAATCTCCGTAAATCATAATCTTTTCTTTGTTTCCCAACGCCAGGTTCAGTCGATCAACCGCTTTTTGCATATCGGGAAACAAAAACGGATCGTGCAAATCTCTTAATGACGGCTTGAGAAACCGCATCACGTCCTCTTCCGTGATAATTCCCCTTTGCACCAGTAAAAGACAGACAATCGGACTCATATCGAATTTTTGTGACAATTCGTCCCTTTTAAGTAATTGTTCGTTGTTTGGAGATTGATAATTCCATTTGCTTGTCATTATATTATTTATTTTTGTTTTTTTCTCGAAAAGCCGATTCCGGCAACAGCCCCGAAAGCAACCTGTCTGTAAACGAATCAACGTGCAAAGGTACACACTTTTTTTTACATAATCGCAACCATTATGCTGCCTGATCAGGGCAAACGCATTTTAATAATTCAATAATTCAATCAGATAGTCCTTGTTCCAAGCGGCTTTCAGTCGTTTTCCCTTGAGCGAGCCTTTTCGCATATCTTTTCTGAGCAAATTAAGAG
>JAITCT010000244.1 GCA_031282925.1 Dysgonamonadaceae bacterium
ATAATTAAATCGCTGAACAAATCGCCTGCCGACAAGCTGCCGGAAATATCGGTATCTAACAGCAAAGCCGTATCTTTCAGGAGTTTGACAAGCGAACTGTTCAGCATGTCAAGCCCCTGTTTTGTAGTTACTTTATTCATGCTTAACCGGATAACGGGACTTGGCTTGAAGCCGGAACGGTTGAGCCACTCTTCGGCATACAGTCCTTTGAAAAGTTCTTTCCTGCCTTGAAACATTGCCTCTAATGTAGCAAGTGTAAGCGACTTGCCGAAGCGGCGGGGACGGGCCAGGAAATATACTTTTCCTTTCTCAATTAAATGAACCAGCATCCGGGTTTTATCTACGTAAATATAACCGTCTTCAATGATTTTCTCAAATGTCTGTATGCCCTCAGGCAATTTTCTCCGTTGTGTATCCATAGGTTTCAAAGTTTTTTATATTCTTTTCCGATTGCTTCTGCAACCATCGTTCCGTTCCCTTATACCCAACTGTTGCCTTAGCCGTTATTTCAAATAATATTTGTAAGTAATCGTTCCCACCTGGTTATTATTCCTGTCAATACTGCTGAACTTTGCCTTTCGCGCAGCATCCAGAGCCGACTTGCGCATAGCCATGCTGCCGATGGTAGTCCCCTTCCCAATCTCGGCGCTAATAACATTTCCCCGCGGATCGACGGTGATGTTAACCACAATATTTCCTTCTTCCTGGTCTGAATAGGCGGGTTTCGGCAGGCCTTCCGCCCCTGCCAGGGTACGTCCGCCCAGGTTAAATTCGTTGTAAGCGCTTCCGTTTGCTCCGGCGGGAACGCTTTGCGGATTATCCCGTTTTCCCGCACCGGTTTGCCCTGCACCCTGCCGCCCCATGCCGGCAAAAGCTCCGGTAACCTGCCGGTCAATGGCGTCCCGTTTGCGCTGTTCCTGCTCCCTCCTGGCCTGTTCGGATTTTGCGGCTTCAACGGCAACCGTTTGTTCCGTGTTTTGAGTAACGGGCGGCGTTTGTTGCGTTTGGAGGCTTTCGGGTATGTCCCTGACAGACGGATCCGGAAGGGCTTCCCGGGGCGCCGCCTCGTCTGTTTCGTCCGTTTCGCCTTTGGGAACAAAAGTTCCCGCCGCTAAGTCAACCGTCCCGAAATGAACCGGAACGCCTTCTTCCTCCGCTTTTGTTTCCGTTCGTAAAAAAGTATGATAAAGGGCGAAAAACAGCGCGATATACAAAAGTATCGAACAGATTATTCCATATATTTTTCCTTTCGTCGATTCCATGCGATTCCATATCTATTTGGGGCGGGTAATCAGCACCATCCTGAAATTGTTCCGGCCGGCAATGTCCAGCACCTTCACTATTTCTCCGTAAGGAACGGATTCATCGGCATACAGCGCTACATAGATATCCGGTTCTTTATCGTAACACTGCCGCAGGAAAGGCGCAATTTCGTCAAACCCTGCGGGGCGTTCTTTCCCGTTGCCGTATGCTACATAATAGTTCAGCCTTGCGTCGATTGTTACGCGGGCAAGCGGTTTCACCGAAGTTTGCCGGGCGCTTTGCGGCAAAACGACTTTTATTGCGTTGGGTATGACCACCGTCGAAGTGAGCATGAAAAATATAAGTAAAAGGAAAATCATATCCGTCATGGAAGCCATGCTGAATTCGGCCGTTATTTTTCTTCTTTTCAACGCCATCGCCTTTTATTTAGAGGGTTCATTCAATAAATCCATAAATTCCATTGAGCGGGATTCCATGGCGTTTACAACTTCATTCACCCTGGCAACCAAATAGTTATACGACAGCAATGCGATAATGCCGACAATCAGTCCGGCGACGGTTGTTACAAGCGCTTCGTAAATGCCCGAAGAAAGCAGGGCGACATTTACGCCGGAACCTGCATTCGCCATGTTAAAGAAGGCGCGTACCATACCGGTTACCGTTCCGAGAAATCCGAGCATGGGAGCGACGGCGGCGGTAGTAGCCACCCAGGGAAACCCTTTTTCCAGTTTGGCAATTTCCAGGTTGCCTGCGTTTTCGATAGCGACTTGAATATCGTTTGTTGAGCGTCCCAGGCGGGAAATTCCTTTCTCAATCATTCTCGCGTTGGGCGTTTTGGCCATCCGGCACAAATTCACGGCGGAGTCAATTTTTCCCTCGTGGATGTAATCCCTGATTCTGTTCATGAAAGTGTCGTCTTTCCTGCCTGCTTTGCTAATGACAAAAATCCGTTCTGTGAGAACAACCAATGAAATGAAAAGCAACAAACCGATGGGAATCATAATCCATCCGCCTTTCAGCGCCAGGTCGAAAAGATTGATTTCCGCTTCGGCGGTTCCGGGTGCAGCGGCGCCGGTTACCACTTCGTTTACTCCGCTTTGAATAAATAACGTTAAGTTCATAAGTATTTATAAATAAATAGTTAAATTTGCACGCTCATTAGAGTTGCAAAAGTAATATTTTTATTTCAAAAACTACAAAATGTTTTGCAAAGAAATCTTAGTAAAAGAAATTCCGGCGCTAAAACCGGATGATTCCGGCTTCCATGCGGCCTTGCTGATGGAAGATTTGAAACTGAAGCACCTTCCGGTCGTCAAGGACGGGGTTTATGTCTATCTTTTATCGGAAAAAGATATCAACATGAAAAATCCGGAGGAAGAGATTGAAAACACTTGTTTTTATGCGCCTTACGTATGGGAGGAATCTTCCGTCGTCGAGGCATTGCAGGTGATGAGCAAAGATTTGCTGACTTTATTGCCTGTTGTTGCGGAAAACGGGGTATATGCAGGGGCGGTTACCTTGCCGGTTTTGGCCGAAAGCCTGAACGAAATAAGCCATACCGGTTCGGAAGGCGCTTTGGTAGCCGTTGAATTGAATCAGCCGGATTATGTATTGTCGCAAATCATTCATTTGATCGAAGCCAACCGGGCAAAAGTTTTGAGCCTGTTTTCGTATATGGAAAAAGAAACCGGCAAACAAATCCTGCTTTTCAAAATTGACCTGGAAGACGCTTCGCCGGTGATAAGAAGTCTGGAGCGGTTTAACTATCCGGTCAAGTATTACAGGCAAAAGCAGATGCTTCCCGACGAAATCCTGCAAAGGCGGGTGGATGAACTGATACATTATATTGAACTGTAATTTTGAATACCATAATGAAAATCGGAATATTCGGGAGCGACTACCAGGCCGGCAAACAGGAAAGCATCAAAACGCTGTTTGACGAAATACGGTTTTTAGGCGGCAAAGTGTGGGTCGAAGCGGGATTTTACCGCTATCTGTCCGGACAGTTTGCCTATACGCCCGAAATTGAAGGCGTCATCGAATCCGACGCTTTCCCCCTGGACATGGCAATCAGTTTGGGCGGCGACGGCACGTTCCTGCGGACGGCGGCTTGGGTCGGACGCCGGGAAATTCCCGTTTTGGGAATTAACACCGGACGTTTGGGTTTCCTTGCCGACGTCGGTACGAACGAGATTGTCGAAACGCTGGAAGAAGTCTTCCGGGGCGATTACCTGACGGAAGAAAGAAGCGTGCTTGAGTTGCAGTCGCCTCTCCCGCAGTATGGGAGCAGCAATTTTGCTTTGAACGAAATTGCCGTGCTGAAGCGGGACACTTCATCCATGATTACGGTTCACACCCATTTGAACGAAGAATTTCTGACTACTTACCTGGCCGACGGTTTATTGATAGCCACGCCTACCGGTTCAACGGCTTATTCAATGAGCGTGAACGGGCCGATTATTATCCCTCAGGCGAATAACATTGTGTTAAGTCCGGTAGCCCCCCATTCGCTGAACGTGCGTCCGCTGGTGATTCCGGAAGATTACCGCATCCGTTTGAAGGTTGAAACGCGGAACGGCAATTTCCTGATTTCTTTGGACGGGCGTTCCGCCGTTTATCCTTCGGAAAGTGAATTTATGATTAACAGGGCGGATTTTTGCGTAAAAATTGTGAAACGTACCCGGCAAAGTTTTTATGATACCCTGCGGAAGAAACTGTTGTGGGGAACGGACGTTCGGGAGGTTGCGACAAACTAATTCACAGATAACGAAACGTTTTCCCCGGAAATACCGGATTTCCCCTGCATGGAAAAGAAGATGAAAGATAAATATTGTTTACAATAAGCTCCTTGCTTTCCCGTTATTATTCATCGGACAAACTTATCGAATATGAGCAAAACAACATTCACGGTCATGGGTCTTTTGCTGTTGAGCAGCCTCCTTTCGGCACAGACTCGGAAGCCATGGAATCAACCGTATGGCGATTATAAATTGTATCATTTCGGGATTACTGTGGGCATGAACTTTCAGGATTTGCTGTTGACCAATTCGGGTACTGCCGCCGGAAACGGGGAAACCTGGTACGGAACGATTCCGGATTATTCTCCGGGATTTACCGTTGGGTTGATAGCCGATTTGTTTTTGAATCCGTACATGAACCTTCGTTTTACGCCCATGCTCTGTTTCGGCGACAAGGAATTTGAATTTGTGGAACAGACCAAACAGGAAGAAAATTTCAAAACCGGTGTGCGTTCCAACTATTTGATGATTCCGCTTGATTTGAAAATCCGTTCGATGCGGTTGAACAATTACCGTCCTTACGTTCTTGCCGGCATATATTCCGCTGTAGACCTGGGACGTAAAAAAGACGACCCGATACTTTTGAAACCAATGGATTACGGCATATCCATCGGATTGGGGTGCGATTTTTACCTCCCGTTTGTCAAAGTCATACCGGAAATCCGTTTTTGTTTCGGATTGAGCAATATGCTGGAACAGGACCGCTCCGACCTGACTGACCTCAGCATGGAGAAGTATTCCAAAGCCCTTTCCAAAGGCGTTTCCCGGATGATTATTTTTACTTTCAGTTTTGAATGACAGTAAGATGAAGCCTGATTTTTGTAAAATTTAATTTAAGCTGCGAATGTGTGAACAAACACAAATAAAATGAGCGCATGAGCGGCCTGTAAAAAATAAAAACGTATGAAATCCAATTTATTTACTTTATTATTAGCTGTATTTATGTCTGTTTCCTGTCAGCCGAAGGCGCAAACCTACACCATTGAAACCTCTTTGGGAAATATCAAGGTGAAATTGTTTGAAAATACGCCGCTTCACAAAGAAAATTTTGAAAAATTAGTTGCCGGACAATTTTACGACAGCGTTGTGTTTCACCGCATTATTCCCCGGTTTATGATTCAAACGGGGAATGGCGCTACGAAGACTGCAAGCGCAGGGGAAAGGCCGTCCGGCGACGGAGATTTGGGTTATACCGTTCCTGCGGAATTTGTACCTGAAAACTTCCACAAAAAAGGGGCTTTGGCCGCCGCACGCACAGGCGACCATGTTAATCCCGAAAAACGTTCGTCATGTTCGCAGTTTTACATTGTGCAGGGACGCACTTATTCCGACGAGGAACTGGATGCGCTTGAAAATCAAATGCATCAGACCTTTTCCGAATTTCAGCGGGGCATTTACAAGACTTTGGGCGGCACACCTTTCTTAGACGGGAATTATACCGTTTTCGGGGAAGTAACCGAAGGATTGGATGTTGTTGACAAAATAGCTTCCGTCCCGACCGGTCCCGGCGATTGGCCCTTATCCGATATCCGGATTCTCAGGATAGTCAAAAATTAATTGATAATTGTCAATTATCAAAATGGATGACATTTATTTTATGAAACAAGCCTTGTCGGAAGCGGAAACGGCTTTCGGCAAAGGCGAAGTTCCGGTCGGCGCGGTGATTGTCTGCGAAGGGAGAATCATTGCCCGCGCCGGCAATCTGACCGAAACTCTGAATGATGTAACCGCACACGCCGAGATGCAGGCCATTACGGCCGCCGCTTCCGTTTTAGGCGGGAAATACCTGAAAGACTGCACCCTGTATGTAACCGTTGAACCCTGCCCCATGTGTGCGGGCGCATTGGCCTGGGCGCAGATTTCCCGGATTGTTTATGGCGCCGGCGATGAAAAAAGGGGCTACTCTCTGGCCGCTCCGGCAATACTCCATCCCAAGACGCAGGTTTCCGCCGGCATTTTGGCAGAAGAAGCGCAGGGGTTGATGAGGCGGTTTTTTATCGGGAGGCGGTGAATACTATCGTGCTGCGCACGGGGTGGTAATGAAAATGCGTGAGATAAAAAGAGGTTGTGTTAAAAGCCCCCGCTTGAGAAAGCGGGGGCTTTTTTTATATGCACGGCATAGAACTGTTTGAAGCGGGCGGAGTGGTAGCCGGAAACAGTGATGGTGGGCGGTCGGTGCGGCGGTCGGAAGCATGGTTATTTACTTTGCTGCGCTGTGGGCATCGCACCTTGCGGCGTTCAGGGTGGAATCGAATATCCTGATTATCGATCGGCAGCCGCTCGGACTGAACGCCCGTATCGGCAGCGAAGAGACGTATCTTTCGGGAGGCGAACAGCAACGTATCTTTCTTGCCCGCGCGATACTGAAAAACGCTCCGATTGTCATCCTCGACGAAGCGACCTGCCGACCCCGAAAGCGAACATCTGATTTGCAAGGAGAAACAGATATAAAAACAGGCCAATTGAATGGTGAAACGGAAACAGAGGTGTCAGGCGAAGTTTGCCTTGCTATTTTCTTTTTTTACTTTCAAATGACTTTGTTGCAACGTAGCAAAGAATAAATTACCCCTGTCCCGATTTCTTATTATTTCATACTGTTTTATAAAAATCAGAACCAGTCTTAGAGAATCCGTTTAATATCATACATTTGAATTTAACCTCGGTTATCTGATTTTTCATTTCCCGAGCTTTGAGTTCTCCTGAAAATATTGTTTTGTATTTGAACATTACCACTTCATTTAAGCTCCCTTGATGACAGTTCTCCCTGTTTTTCCATGCCTGTGATCCTTGTTTTCTTATGTATTCTGTGGCTTCGTTTCGCCGGATCAAATGATCCGGAACCGGGTTTTTCTTCTTTGGCAGGCTAAGAACCCCGTTCCTGGGGAGGGATAACCTGCCGGACACTCTTGTCCAAATCCTCTCTGAAACCAAACGTGTCACAGGCGCCGTCTCCTTTGAAGTTTTACAAATTCCCAGCTTTGCCTTGCAGCATACGACTTCCCGCCGAAGCGTCATTTGCATCATTGCCTGTGAGTTCCACCGAAAGAATTTCCTGCGTAACCAAATCAATGCAAACATGGAGTTTACGCCAGGTACGATGATTATTCCATCCCTGTTTGCGAACTTTCCATTCATATTCGCCACAGACTTTCAACCCTGTAGAATCCATACCTGCAACCAAATTTTCCCCTCTATCCAACCGACTGTTTATTTCTGCGGGAAGGTTTCCCTGACAACGGCACACAGTCGTACAGTCGGGCACGGACAAGTCCCCCTGACCCATAAGTTCCAGTAAGCTATTCAGGAAGCCGAAGCTCTGACGGTATGCCAACCGAAAATTAAGTTTTACCGGGAGGCTGCATTCAATGATACTATTCGGACAAGCCGGCTTTCCGACCTCTTTTTTCTTATTTGTCAGCGACTTCCATTCTTTAAGAACGGACGCAGGGAGAAACAGCGTCGGATGACCTCGCTTACATAAATTTGAGTTATATTCTTTCCTGTTTCGAACTTTATACTTGCCTTTGGCCGGGTTTTATTAGTCGGGTACTCATGTATCGTTCTTTCAGTTCCAACTACAAAGACAGGTTAATAAACCTTTTTCTTAATCTTTTTACGTTGCAACAAAGTCGTTTATAATTAACTTGATATGGCAATTACAATCACACCGGAAGAGCTGAAAAAATCAGCCGTCAAGTACCGGAAACAGCTGCTGTTGATGCTGACCACTGGTTTGGAGGCATCACTGAAGCACGGCCCCCCGCCCGGGCGTCCGGTACAGGGAAACCGTCGGGGAGTACGGCGGAAACGCCGAACCGGGGCTTACAGTCCCAGTCGTAAAAATACGTCCACCGGCATCAAAGGACGTACCCTGGAAGTTTTCCTCGGATCCGTCATTAAAGAATTCGACCCGAACGACGTGTGGCAATCCATCCATGGCGGCCTGCTGCTGCATGGCGAAGGACTGAAAAACGTGGAAATCACGAAAGCCATCCCTGCCGCCGAAGTAAAAAGCATTTCCCGGAAGCTGAACGCCGCCCTGTTCTCTGCCGTCCGCGACGGGTCCGGAACCACCGGCGCCGCGCTCTTTGACGGCTTCGACACG
>JAITCT010000311.1 GCA_031282925.1 Dysgonamonadaceae bacterium
GCAGAAACAGAAATAAACAGTCAGTACGAAAGTTTTAAACAAATTCTTATTGACGCCATTACGACAAAAGAATTTGCCGACCTTTACGCACAAACCGTTGCTTACGGTATGTTTGCGGCGCGGATAAACGACAGCGGTACAGACAGTTTTACCCGCCAAACAGCCGCAAACGCTATTCCGCAAACCAATCCGTTTTTGCGTAAAATGTTTCAGTTTATAGCCGGTTACGATTTGGACAGCCGCATTTCATGGGTTGTCGATTCACTTGCCGACCTGTTTAATCACGTTGATATTGACAAAATACGCAGGGAAATCGGACGATACGCCGATAACGACCCGATTATTCATTTTTACGAAACGTTTTTGACCGATTACGACAAAAAACTGAAAAAGCAGCGCGGCGTATGGTACACTCCGCAGCCTGTGGTGCAGTTTATTGTGCGGGCGGTTGATGAAATACTGAAAACCGATTTCGAACTTCCGGAAGGTTTAGCCGACACGTCGAAAGTTACGGTTGACGACAACGAATATCATAAAGTTCAAATTCTTGACCCCGCCGCAGGCACAGGCACTTTCCTTGCCGAAGTAATCAATCGGATTTATAAACGTTTTGAGAATCAAAAAGGAATGTGGCAGAATTATGTTAATACGCATTTAATCCCCCGCCTCAACGGTTTTGAAATTCTGATGGCTTCCTACGCAATGGCGCATTTGAAATTGGAATTGCTGTTGCAGGAAACAAATGCTGAAATAACGAATAATCAACGCCTGAAAATCTATCTGACCGACTCGCTTGAGCCCGCCCCAAACAAGCAAATACAAAAAATAGCGTTTGCCAAATGGCTTACCGACGAAGCAAACGAAGCGGCACAAATAAAAAGGGATACGCCTGTGATGGTAATTTTGGGTAATCCGCCGTACAGTAAAAGTAGTAGCAACAAAGGGAAATGGATTGTAGATTTATGTGAGGATTATAAAAAAGATTTGAATGAGCAAAACATACTAGCGCTTTCTGATGATTATATAAAATTTATCCGTTTAGGACAATATTTTGTGGAAAAAAACGGCGGAGGTATTTTGGCATATATTTCTAATAACAGTTTCATTGATGGATTGATACACCGTCAAATGCGAAAAAATTTGCTTCATACTTTTGATAAAATTTACATTCTTGATTTACACGGCAATTCAAAGAAAAAAGAAACTGCACCTGATGGAAGTGAAGATAAAAATGTGTTTGATATAATGCAAGGAGTTTCGATCAATATTTTAGTAAAAAAAAATAATAACAACAGATCAGCTGCACAAGTTTTTCATTACGATTTATTCGGAAAACGCCCCAACAAATATAGCTTTTTACTGGAAAATAATTTACAATCCGTAAAATGGAACAAATTGAAACCCACCGCATCCGATTATTTTTTCGTTCCGAAAGATTTTTCTTTAAAAGAAGAATATGAAAAAGGAGTTAAAATTGACGAATTATTTCAATTATATAGAAGTGGAGTTACAACTGCAAATGATAAAAATTTAATTAGCTTTCATCCTTTTAAGGAAAATAATTACCAATATGCCTTTTCTCCATTAGATATTCGTTATATCAATTATGATTTAAAAAAAGTACAAAGACCTCGTCATGATGTTATGCAATATTTTATAAAAGGTGAAAATATTGGATTAATTATGAGGAGAAATGTAGAAAATACAAAAGATTGGAAACAAATCTTTGTATCAAATAATATGGTTGATGGAAACTATTTATCTGCAAGAACTTATATTTTTCCTCTTTACCTTTGTCACGAAAATTTTGGTCAAACGAAAAAAGTAACAAATTTGAACGAAGCAATTGTGTCCGTCATTGCGGCGAAAGCCGCAATCCCCATAAATAATGGGGAGATTGCGGGTCAAGCCCGCAATGACGGTTTTGAATTACAGATTTTCGATTATATTTACGCTGTTCTACATTCTCCCTCATACCGCGAGCGTTACAAAGAATTTCTGAAAATAGATTTCCCGCGTATCCCCTATCCCGAAAATGCCGAAGAATTTAAACGTCTGGCAGAATTGGGAGCAAAATTACGGAAATTGCATTTAATGGAAAACGTAGGGGCAATCCTTGCGATTGCCCAATATCCCAAAGAAGGCGACAACAAAGTCGAAAAGTTAACGTACGAGAACAACAAAGTTTGGATAAACGACGCCCAATATTTTGATAATGTGCCGTCCGAAGCGTGGAATTTCTACATTGGCGGTTATCAGCCCGGGCAAAAATGGCTCAAAGACCGCAAAGGCAGAACATTAAATTACGACGACATTTGTCATTATCAACGGATAATTGCCGTTTTGTGCGAAACGGAAACGATAATGAAAGAAATAGATGTCAATTTGCAAAAATTCAAATAAAGACTGTATGTCTGAAAATCAAAACATAGAATACAAACCGGTTTTGGAAAGACGAATACTCGAAATGGATATGCGGCTTCCCAACTTCCCGGGAAAACATTAATTAAAAAATGAGTATCCAACAATTAGAATATGTAATTGCCGTTGATAATTTCCGGCATTTCGCAAAAGCGGCCGAGGCATGTTGCATTACGCAACCGGCACTGAGTATGATGATTCAAAAATTGGAAGAAGAGTTGAATGTGAAAATATTCGACCGTTCAAAGCATCCGGTGGAACCGACGGATATCGGTAAACGGGTTATTAATCAG
>JAITCT010000346.1 GCA_031282925.1 Dysgonamonadaceae bacterium
CAGCTGGAACCGGACGAACTTAACAGACTGTTTTCCGAAAAGTTGCGCACGACGGAACAGTACCTGCAACTGAAGCGGGACATTGAAGATAAATACGGTCCGGAGAAAAAGCAGGCTCAGAAGGCTGCAAAACAGTTACTGTCCGGCAATCCGGAAGCGGGCAATACAGCAAGCCGAAGAAGCCGCCGTATCGGCTAAATACGACAAAGAAATCAAAGCGGCCGGAAAAAATTCTAAAAAAGTCGAAAAGCTCGAAAAGGAAAAAGAGGAAAAGCCGGCCAAAGTCCGGGCGGAATACGGGGACAAATCATTTGCCATTCAGGTTGCGCAAGCCATAGCAAATACTGCAATGGCGGCTATCAACGCCTGTTCTTCTGCGGCTGCCATACCGGCAGTCGGTGCCGGCTTTTTACAGTACATCCGTATCCTGAATGAAAAAAAACGGTAAATACAGTATGATGCGGATGATTCGAGGGTAGGGGGTTTACAAAAATTCAATATTCTGTCGGGTTTTGTGGATTACCTGTATGAAGACGAATACCATGGCGAATGTATCGTCAATGAAAACAAGCTGACTTTGCGGCTGGATCCCACATACGGATACTTTTTGCATAAATTCATGTAAACTGCTTTTTTGATATACCGCCGGAAAAGTGGAATGCTGTTTGTTCGGTGTGGAAGTTTCCCTTTTGTTACCTTTTTGAAATTTGGCAACAAAATTCGGTGGTTTCAGATGTAACCCGACATTAAATTAGTGTTTGGCAAATCGCTCCGAATCAGTAGATCTGTCTGTAACTTGCTTGTGTATTGCAAATTATCTGCGGAAAGAACAGGATTCGAACCTGCGATTCCCTTTAGGGGAATACACGCTTTCCAGGCGTGCCTCTTCAACCACTCGAGCACCTTTCCTTCTTCAAAACGGGTGCAAAGATAGAAATAAAAAATTGAATTTCAAAACGGATTCTTTCGGCTGCCTGGGCGAACCTTAAAGTTTGCAGAAAATATTTATTCCGAAAATTTTACTACTTTTGCGCCTTGTACTTTGCGCGGAAATTACGGCAATTCCACATTTTTTAATCGCGCGAAGTATAATCATCATTAATTACAAAACATATACAGATATGTCAAAAAACAATTTCAAAGAGGTAAAGTCAGACAAACGGCTAACCAACCGGGAACTGACAAACCGCATCGTTAATCTTTTCAATGCTTTTCCCGATAGGAGTATGAATTATAAGCAAGTCAGCGCGGAAATAGGCGTCGCATCTCAATCTAACGGGCAACGGGTAGCCGGCATTTTGGGGAATTTGGCAGAAGAAGATTTTCTAACGCCTGTTGAGCATGGGAAATATAAATTGAATGGTTTGGGAACTTTGGCCGTCGGCAAATTTGAACGCCGTTCAAACGGTAAAAATTCATTTATTCCCGAAGATGGCGGAAATCCTCTGTTTGTTGCGGAAAGAAATTCCATGCACGCTATGGATGGCGACAAGGTGAAAGCCCAAATCCTGGCCAGGCGGAAAGGCCGCACCCCAGAAGCCGAAGTCATCGAAATCATTGAAAGAAAGCATACGACCTTTGTAGGGGTTTTGGAAATCGGACGGCATCATGCTTTCGTACTGACGGACAGCAAAACACTGGCCAACGATATTTTTATTCCCGGAGATAAACTCAATGGCGCGAAAGACGGGCAAAAAGTGGTCGTGAAAATTACCGAATGGCGCGAAAGGGCGAATAATCCCGAAGGGAAAGTGATTGATATACTGGGTACTCCGGGTGAGAATCAAACCGAAATGCACGCTATTCTGGCCGATTTCGGACTGCCGTACAAATATCCTGTAAAAGTGGAAAAAGCCGCCGAAAAAATCCCGGTCGAAATTGCTGCCGAAGATATTAAATCGCGCGAAGATTTCCGCCGTGTACCGACTTTCACTATTGACCCGAAAGACGCCAAGGATTTCGACGATGCCTTGTCAATCCGGAAACTGAAAAACGGTCATTGGGAAGTCGGCATTCATATTGCGGATGTAACGCATTACGTGAAACCGGGAAGCGTCATTGACAAAGAGGCTTACGAACGTGCAACGTCCATTTATCTGGTTGACCGCACTATCCCCATGCTTCCCGAAAAACTGAGCAACGGCCTTTGCTCGCTTCGCCCGCACGAGGACAAATTGTGTTTCTCGACGGTAGTGGAACTGACCGGTGATGCCGAAGTGAAAAGCTACCGGATTGTGCGGACGGTTATTCATTCCGACCGCCGCTTCGATTACGACGAAGCGCAGCAAATTATCGAAACAGGAAGAGGGGATTTGAAAGACGAAATCCTGACTTTAGACCGTTTGGCCAAAATCCTCCGGGAAAAACGGTTCAAAAACGGCGCAATCAATTTCGACCGTAGCGAAGTGAAAGTCGAAGTTGATGAAAACGGTAAGCCGCTACGGGTATTTTTTGCGGAAGCCAAAGATTCCAATAAACTGGTCGAAGAATTTATGCTTTTAGCCAACCGTCTGGTGGCGGAGCATATAGGGAAAGTCGGTAAAGCGCATAAAGCCAAGACTTTTGTGTACCGGATTCACGATTTGCCTGTTCCCGAAAAGCTGTCGAATTTCGCTGAATTTATCCGCCGCTTCGGATACAAACTGAAAGACAAAGGCAGTGATGTGGAGATTTCAAAAAGCATCAACGACCTGCTCAACGAGGTACAAGGGAAAAAAGAGCAGAACATGATTGAAACCTTAGCCATTCGTTCGATGGCAAAAGCGGTTTATTCCACGCGGAATGTCGGTCATTACGGCTTGGCTTTCAAATACTACACTCATTTCACTTCACCCATCAGGCGCTACCCCGATATGATGGTTCACCGGCTGCTGGAACGCTATCTTTCCGGCGGGCGTTCGGTCAACGAACAGCAGACGGAAGAGGCCTGCAAGCACTGTTCCGGCATGGAATCGCTGTCCGTTAGCGCCGAACGGGCTTCTACTAAATACAAACAGGTTGAATTTATGTCGAACAAAGTCGGCATGATTTTCGACGGCATCATTTCAGGCGTTACCGAATGGGGTTTGTACGTGGAATTGAGCGACAACGCCTGCGAAGGCATGGTGCCTATCCGTAACCTGGCAGATGATCATTACGAATATGATGAAAAGACATATAGCCTTATCGGCATACGCAAAAAACATCGCTATTGCCTGGGCGATCCGCTGACAGTTAAAGTTGCAAAAGCCAATCTGGAACGCAAGCAGTTGGATTTTTCATTGGTGGAAGGGTGAAACGGATATTCACCGTTCACCCTTCACCATGGAATATACCTCAAATATGGTATTGCAGTAACTTCACAATCATTCTATCTTTACAAAAATATTTATACCCCATCCGGTTACGGCAGGCGACAAAATGACCAGTTGTGGCATTAAGCCTCAGAACCACCGGTTTTTATTATGAGTTGATAATTGACAATTAAAAATAAAAAATCATGAGAACAAAAAGAATCGGATACGCTTTATTTATGATGTTGTCTTTGTGCATTTTACGGGGATGGCTGGGTGCAAGGAAGGAGAGAACACAAGCAATAACGGGTGCGAGTGCAATAATAAAACAAATTCTGTTGAGATAAAGAGTATGGAAGGAACCATTGATTTCAAGGAAGATATTCAAGAATGGTATATCTCGGTTCATACACCGGGGACATACGACGAGGTAAAAGTATTTTTTCCTTGTAATTTGGAGGAATCCTGTAAAAAAGCAAATGAAAAAGTGCTGTTTTCCGGTGTGGCTTTTGATCCTCTTTCCGATTCCGATTTAAGCGGTTTTACTGCAGGCTGCATCTTTTTTGTATTGAAATATCATCTATTAAATTACTCAAATCGTGAAACGGTGAACAGTGAAACGGATATTCACCGTTCACAAAGGACTTACAAACAAACAGGTTTTTCTCATGACGACTTTTTGTGGAATTTTCCCGATTCTGCCGGATTGATTACCGAAGAAGCGATGAAAGAGAATATGAAACAGACTGAAATTGCAAAAAATTACATAGACAAAGATAGCTTGAATAAATATGCCTCTAAAATTGCACTGTTGAACAACAGCGATTATACGGAATATCACAACGCCAATAATATGGGAGCATTCGTTTTCACACCGGTGGAGGTGGAGACGCGACACTGGCGTAGGGCGGGTGGCGCTTTCAATTGATTAAAAACCGTATTAATTCATCCCGGTTATAAACGACCGGTTGTTCATATTGTTATTTATATAACAGTGAAACAAAAATATATAAATAGAAGAATAAATATTCCGGACAATTGGTTTCCGGGGCTTTGTCAAAGGCTAAGGCATTAGGCGTACTTTTCAATAAAAAAGCGCTGAGCAAGGCATTGGTATCAAAAATAAATCTATTCGCTGTAATTCCCTGTCAGCGTAAATAAGAGGCTTCGTAAGCGAAGCGGCTGGCGACCAACTTCCCGGCGTTACCGTTAACCGGAAAGGGCGCAGGTCTGCACCGTAACCGGCACAGACGGTTATTATCAAATCGAAGCGGCGGAAAACGATACGCTTGTGTTTTCGTTCATCGGATTGTACACCGTTGAAAAGCCGGCAGGCAAGAGTGGTGAAATAAATGTTTCGCTTCGAGAGGATGATCAACTTCGTTTGATTGAGTTGATAGAAATGCGGCGGAATTGATTTCCCGCGCACAGTTCATTCGCGGCTACGATTACTTTCAGCTTGTGCTGTTTTTCGGCGAAGTACCCATTATCACGACTTATCCCGAACCTTTTGCAGTGGTATGTCTTGGTTCCTGCACCGGGGACAGTTGAAATATCATCTATCAGTCATTTACCGTAAAAAATCTCCGGTTGGTACGAGGATTCACCTCGCGTCTTGTTATCCTGACAGGTTCAACCTGTTTCATTTCTGTTTTTCGGCCAGTTGCTTTTTTAATTCCTCAATGGCTTTCCGTTGCTCTTCAAGCGCCTTTCTTTGTTCCTCAAACGCTTTCTCTTGCGCTTCAATCACCTTTTTTTGCTCTTCGAGCGCCTCCCGTTGCTCTTCGAGCGCCTCCCGTTGCTCTTCGAGCGCCTCCCGTTGCTCTTCAATGGTTTTATCCTTATCTTCAATCTCCCGTTCCTTGTCCTGCAGTTCCTTCAGATAGTCGTCTTCCATTTCCATTTCTATCTGTATGTCTTCGCTTTCGGCGGCCATGCGCAGGCGGCGGATGACGGGACGGTAGGGTTCGGGGAAACTCTCTTCGTTGACATTCAGGATGTAATGGTTTTTCGTCCGGTTCTCCTGGTCGAAGATGCTCAGCAGTTTTTCAAGGTCGGTGCGGCGGTGGTATCTCAACTGCTCTATCTGGACGATCCACGAACGGTGGTGCAGGCTCTTTATAAACTCGTTGTCGCCCGGCAGCGCACTGTCCGCCGCAACGTCCTGTGCGCACGGGTCTACCCGGATAACGGGACTTCCGGAAAAGCCTATGTCGTATCCCAGCAGGAAGAT
>JAITCT010000020.1 GCA_031282925.1 Dysgonamonadaceae bacterium
GATATGTGGCAATCTTCCGGCAAATATCAACCGAGGGCTGACCAGTTAAAACAAATTGCACCCGTAATCGTCGACATGGGTTGTTTCGCGAGAGTTGAAACCAATGGCGGAGCTTTTGAGCAGGTAAATTTACTGTATGGGGAAAATCCCAATCATGCCGTTCGCGAATTTACCGCTCCTTTTAACAAAGCGGGCATTCAAACCCACATGCTTGACAGGGGTCTGAACGGATTGCGCATGAATCCCGTACCTTCCGACGTCAGGAAATTAATGTACAGAGTAAAACGCGCACAGGGCGTAGATATTACCCGTATTTTCTGCGGGTTAAATGATACGAGAAATATCATTCCGTCAATTGAGTATGCAAAAGAAGGGGGAATGATTCCCCAGGCGGCACTATGTATCACCTGCTCGCCCATTCATACGGTTGATTATTACGTAAATTTAGCCGATAAACTGGTCGAAGCGGGCGCCGAAGAAATTTGCCTGAAAGACATGGCCGGAGTAGGTCGCCCGTATAGTAACGGACAAATAATCAAAGGAATAAAAAAACGCCATCCGGAAATTCCGGTTCAATATCACGGTCATTCCGGGCCGGGATTTTCCGTAGCTTCCATGTTGGAAGCGGCTTATAACGGGGTTGATTATATTGACGTAGCGATGGAACCGTTGGCTTGGGGTATGATTCATCCCGACGTCATTACTGTTCAAGCCATGCTGAAAGACGCCGGATTTTCAGTGCCGGATATCCGCATGGAAGCTTATATGGAAGCTCGCCGGTTAACCCAAAGTTTCATTGACGATTTCCTGGGATTTTTCATTGATCCGAGTAATAAAATCATGACCTCACTGCTGGTCGGCTGCGGTCTTCCGGGTGGAATGATGGGTTCGATGATGGCCGACCTGAAAGGGATGCACGGCGCAATTAATCTCGCTCTTAAACAAAACGGCAAAAAGGAAGTTTCGCTCAATAATCTGGTTGTCAGATTGTTCGGCGAAGTTGAATCCATTTGGCCGATGCTGGGTTATCCTCCGTTGGTTACGCCGTTCAGCCAATACGTTAAGAATACCGCTTTGATGAATATTTTTGCAGAAGCCAAAAACGAACCCCGTTTTTCAATGATTGATAAAGACAGCTGGAATATGATTCTCGGGAAAACGGGAAAACTTCCCGGCGCTTTAGCCCCTGAAATCATCGAACTGGCAAAAGCAAACAATCTGGAATTTTACGAAGGAAATCCGCAGGATGCTTTTCCCGATGAATTAGACCGTTTCAAAGAAGAAATGAAAGCAAACGGTTGGGACGAAGGTCCGGATCAGGAAGAATTATTTGAATTTGCGATGCACGAACGCCAATACAGGGATATGAAATCGGGAGCCGCCAAAAACCGGTTTAACCAGGAGTTGGAACAGGCCAAAGAAAAAGCCCACGCGCCGGTTATTGTCAAACGGCCGGTTATTGAGATTCCGATGTTCAGTTTTGAAGAAATTACTGCCGAATATCCACATGCGAAACCCGTACACGCGCCTTGCAAAGGAAAAGTTCTCTGGCAATATGACATGATGGATGTTTCGACTGCGCCTTTTGAAGGAGCAAGCATTAAAAAAGGCGACAATTTGTGTTATATCCAGAATATATACGGCATAGAACCGGTTCCCGTCGGCTACGACGGAGTCATCGTCGGTACGTATGCAAACCAGGGAAAGGAAGTTCAAAAAGGGGAAATATTGGCGTTTATCAATTAACATCTTACCCTCCCAACTTCCCTTCAGGGGAAGTTGAGGGTAATTGTTAAACCTTATGGACGCCGAATTTATTTGGAATGTCATTTGGCTTTATCTACAGCGGTGTGATGCCGACTGCCGAAGAACAATTAGAAGACATTCGGGCTTGTGTGTCTCAACTTTGCACCTCCTCCGCAATTTCCTCAACCGTAACCGGAAGCCGTTTTTCGTAAACCGGCCGGCAACCTTGGGAAGTGATGACAATATCATCCTCCAAGCGGATGCCGCCAAAATCATAAAAATCTTTCAGCTTCTCAAATCGGATAAAATCGGCATTGATTTTTTCTGCTTTCCATTTTTCAATCAACTGCGGAATAAAATAAATTCCCGGTTCGACAGTTAAAACATGACCGGGTTCCAGTCTTTTGCCAAAGCGCAGACTTCTGTAACCAAACAGGGTATCCCGTTTTGTCTCTTCGTCATAACCGACCAAGGTTTCGCCTAAATTTTCCATATCATGAACATCCAAACCCATGGCATGACCTAATCCGTGGGGCATGAACAAAGCTGGGACGCCTGCTTCAAGCGCTGCCTCCGTATCGCCTTTTACCAGTCCGAGGTCGCGCAAGCCTTCAAAGATAATGCGGTAAGCGTTGCGATGAACACTTTTGTAGGTAATGCCCGGTTTGGCCATAGCAATTGAGTCGTTTAAGGCGTGCAGAACAATGTTATGAATATTTTTTTGCCGTTCGTTGTATTCGCCGTCAACAGCCGTTGTCCGAGTAAAATCGGAAGCATAATAATTCAAGTTTTCCGCGCCTGCGTCGCACAACATTAATCGTCTGGGTTTCAGTATGCCGCTATGGTTGTGATTATGCAGCGTTTGCCCATTCATTGACAAAATGGTTGGAAACGAAACCCGATTTCCGACTGAAATTGCCAAACCTTCTATCGTTCCTGCAATTTCCCGTTCCGATACTCCCTGTCTGCACATCTTCATGGCAACAATATGCATCGCATAACCCGTTTTTCCGGCGTCTTCCAGTTCTGCCAATTCTTCGGTCGATTTAATCAAACGCATCCGGATAATGGCTTGGGTAAGTTCAAGCGAAAAACCGGATATGATCGCATAGGCTTTTTCCCCAAATATTTCACTTAAAATCAATTGATTCCGGTAACGATGAGGATTTAAATAGTGAATAATCCGGTTGGATTTCAAACCGTTTCCGATAATTGTTGTTAACTCCGTGAAAGGCCGTACATTGTCAATACCCACTTCTGCCGCCCGTTCTTTCAGGGAAGGCAGGTTTCCCATCCAAATGACGTCGTCAATCGTGAGTTCATCCCCAAGTAAATACTCTTTGTTTTGTTCGATGTCAAGAATATAAGCCAAGTCGGGTGTATCAAGTCCGACATAGTAAATAAAGGAACTGTCTTGCCGGAATATATAGTCATTTCCCGCATAATTCATGGCGGCTTCTCCGTTTCCCAACAACAGGACAATGCCTGATTTCACCGATTTTTTCAATACTTCGCGTCTTTTGATGTAAATTTCTTTGTTGAACATAAATGTATTATTTAAAATTTGTAATAATGTTATTTGCTCCCTAACTCTCTAAAGGATAGATTTTGCCACAGCAAAATATTCAATCACTGCCCCCACGTTCTTTCTTTAAAGGGCGGGAGATAACCATCAAAACTGCTTTATCTGGTTTATTCGTCATTACTAAATAATCGTAGTTGTCATTGCAATGACGGCAACAGCAGTTTGAAATTCACCGGTAAAATTATAATAAATCCGTTAAATAAATTACCTTTGCGGGATAAAATTCAATATATCATGCAGAAATTAGATTTAACAGGCATTAAAAACATAGTATTTGATTTGGGCGGTGTTATTATTACTTTGGAGCGGGCGGAAGCAGTGCGCCGGTTTAGAGAAGCAGGGTTGAAAAATGCGGAAGAATTGTTGGATGCTTACCATCAAAAAGGTATTTTTCTCAAACTGGAAGAAGGTAAATTAACGAAAGAGGAATTTTACGATGCCTTACGGGAAGAAGCAGGCCGGGATATACCTGCCGAGGTCATTGACAACGCCTGGATGGGTTTCTTGAAGGAAGTTCCCGAATACAAACTGGAAATGCTGGAAACATTAAGAAAAAACTATAAAATATACTTATTGAGCAACACCAATCCGGTGATTATGGATTGGGCGAAATCTCCCGCTTTTTCATCACAAAGGAAAAGTATCAACTGCTTTTTCGATAAAATTTATGCGTCCTATCAAATCGGATGTACCAAACCTGCCCCGGAAATTTTCGCGTTCATGCTTGCCGATGCCGGCATAGTACCTTCCGAAACTTTATTTATAGATGATGGAATTGCTAACATCGAAATGGGTAAAAAATTAGGGATGAAAACTTATTTGGCAAGAAACGGGGAGGATTTCCGGTATATTTTCAGTTGATGTGATTTTTAAGGTCTATGGCAAAGGATGCAATACGATGACGCCCGTATAGGATTTAATTTTGTTGCAGTAATCCGCTAATGATTCGGGGTTGATGATCACTTTTCCTGCTGTGGACGAGGCATGAATAAAAGTTAACTGCCCTTTATGCCGGTAAGCAATTCCCAAGTGGGAAATGTCCAGTCCGGCAATGGAGGTCGTGAAACAAACGATATCGCCGCTCTTTATCAGCGTTTGATGTGTGCCTATGTCCCGTTTGGAGATGAAGTAATAATTCCCGCGCCGGTTGATTTCCCGTTCTATCGTTTCGGTTTCTTTCACCGCTTGGGGATTGTTTTTCAAGTGCTTGTATTTCATATAATTTTCGGACATGAAAGATACGCTCGGCTTGAATTTTTTTCCACCCAAAGCATGGGTTATATCTTCTGCGACGCCTTTTTTTACATTATCGAAAATCCAGTCGGAAGTGTAATGCAGTCGGGAAGTGCAGGTATTTATAACGCCGTCCCGGTAACGAATCAGCCTCAATTCCTGCACAAAACGGTTCATGTCGGGATTTGGATACCGGAGTGTGCGGGACAAAGCCAGGCAGTTTTCGACAAAAGTCAGGCAATCCATTTCACGGAAATTGATTATTAAATCCTCCGTATCAAGCATATCCAAAGTATGGGCAGCATAAGGAGTATTCAGGAAAAAGAGGGCGGTGTGCACTACATTGCTGTCAACTGTGCTTCGGGGCGCCGATTGGAGAAATTTCTCAAGAATTTCCAAATCCAGGTTCCAGTCGGAGCTTATTTGAGCTGTAAGATTTTCCGGAAATAACAGGAAAAACGTTAATATTAAAGAGAGCATTGCTGCATTTGTATTGTGTGCATTATAATTTTCCATAAATTTTTATTTTAGAAATACGGTACGAAGATAGCATAAAAACCTTACTTAACGCATAAAAATTGGAGAGACTGCCCATCGCGACAGTTTTTATGCTATCTTTGCAAAATAATATTTTATTCATGATTGTAAATAATTTAGGAGAAAACAACAGCATTCTCAATCAATTTATTGCGGAACTTCGGGATATTCATATTCATGGCGACAGACTGCGTTTCCGGAGAAATATTGAACGTATCGGTGAAATTATGTCGTATGAAATCAGCAAATCATTGCAGTACAAAACGATTGACGTACAAACGCCTTTGGGTGTAAAACCCGTTTCCGTTCCGGACGAACAAATTGTCCTGGCTACCATTCTTCGAGCCGGATTGCCTTTCCATCAAGGATTCCTTTCATATTTCGACAAGGCCGAAAATGCTTTTATTTCTGCGTCTCGTAAATATAACGAAACGCACAGCGTTTTTACGATTGACATAGGCTACTTATCTTCCCCGTCCATAGAAGGAAAAACATTGATTATCATTGATCCGATGCTGGCGACAGGCAGTTCCCTGGAGTCGGGTTATCAAAATTTGTTACATCGGGGAAATCCCGCCAAAATCCATGTGGCCTGTGTCATTGCCGGCCGGCAAGGGATTGATGCGGCCTGTAAAATATTTCCCGAAGACAAAACTGCTATTTGGGTGGCAGCCGTTGATCCTCATTTGAACGATAAAGCATATATCGTTCCCGGATTGGGCGACGCCGGGGATTTGGCTTACGGAGAAAAGATTTAGCAATGGATAAGTACAACATACGCTCAAGCAGTGTAACCGAAAAGGAAAAGGAATTTGAAAATGCACTTCGTCCTTTATCATTCAAAAGTTTCAGCGGACAGGACAAACTCGTTGAAAACCTGAAGGTGTTTGTTACCGCCGCCCGTCAACGGGGCGAAGCGCTTGATCACGTTCTTCTGCATGGCCCCCCCGGATTGGGAAAAACAACCCTTTCGAATATCATCGCCAACGAATTGAATGTCGGATTCAAAATCACTTCCGGCCCCGTTTTGGATAAACCGGGCGATTTGGCCGGCGTCTTGACTTCTTTGGAAAGAAACGATGTGCTTTTTATTGATGAGATTCACCGTTTGAGTCCGGTAGTGGAAGAATATCTTTATTCGGCAATGGAAGACTACCGGATAGATATCATGATTGACAAAGGGCCGAGCGCCCGTTCGATTCAGATTGAACTGGCGCCGTTTACGCTGGTCGGAGCGACTACGCGGAGCGGTTTGCTGACTTCGCCTTTACGCGCACGGTTCGGCATCAACCTGCATCTGGAATACTATGATGCGGATACTTTAACGGGTATCGTCAAACGTTCGGCGGGAATATTGAATGTTCCCTGTAACGACAGCGCCGCCAAAGAAATCGCTTCCCGCAGCCGGGGAACGCCGCGTATCAGTAACGCGCTTTTGCGCCGCGTCAGGGATTTTGCCCAGGTAAAAGGCAGCGGTTCCATTGACAGGGAAATCACCTGTTTTGCCCTTGAATCGCTGAATATTGACAGGTACGGACTGGATGAAATTGACAATAAAATCCTTTTGACCATCATTGATAAATTCGGAGGAGGACCGGTGGGTATCACTACCATTGCCACGGCGCTCGGCGAAGACGCCGGTACGGTCGAAGAAGTCTATGAACCTTTCCTCATTAAGGAAGGATTTTTAAAACGCACTCCCCGTGGGCGAGAAGCCACCGACTTGGCGTATATCCATTTGGGACGAAGCCGGTTTGGAAAACAGGGGGATTTGTTTTGAAATTTTTTTCAGGTACTGTTATTTTCCAGAACTG
>JAITCT010000105.1 GCA_031282925.1 Dysgonamonadaceae bacterium
CTTGTCCTCAAAAGCCGGGTTGAACCAAATCCCCATCGTCTGCGTATAAAGCGGCATGGAAATAATTCCCTTGCAGGGAACGTAATACGGCATGGCAGCTTCAATTTCCCCGTTTTTTATGCAAAGGAGCACATCCCAGCCCGATTCCCCGCATACGCAATCCAGCCACCAGCCCCGCGAATAAACGGGAATAGACTGCTCGTTGCTGCAAAGCATTCTGTATTTTTCTTTTTCGGTCATTATTAAATGGATTTATGCAAAGTTACATGAAAATTTTTCATATAAACCATCCCCTGCGCAATACAGGACGAACAATAAGTTTGCAAAATAAAAAAAGAATGATTTGTACAAAAATAATTGCCGCACCGGAAGGTACATTCAGGTAATACGACAAAAAAAGGCCGGAAATACAGCCGGCAAGACCTGCCGGTATGGAATAAATCATAATCCGGTTCAGGCGGGAAGTGAAAAGATTGGCCGTCATTTGCGGAATTGTCAGCAGCGACATCAGCAGCATGATACCAATCAAACGGATAGAAGAAACAATAGTTACGGCAATCGCCAACATCATCAGATGCTCAATAAGCGATACTTTTATGCCCTGGGTTTCGGCAAATTCACTGTCGAAAGCGGTATATAGCACCGGTTTGTAAAACAGCAGCATAGCGGCAATCAACACCACAGAGAGAATCCCTGCAAATACAATGTCCAACAGCGTAACGGTGAGGATATTCCCAAACAGGAAGGCCGAAATATTAGGCGTATAACCGGGTGTGAGAAAAATAAAAATCACGCCCAAAGCCATTCCCAGCGCCCAAAAAGCAGCAATGGCCGAATCTTCCCTCACGCCTTGTTTTCTCGACAGCCATTCGACGCCGAAAGCCGAAGCTACGGAAAAAACCAAAGCCGAAAATATCGGATTCAGCCCCAGGTAAAATCCAATCCCTAATCCCCCGAAAGAGGCATGTGTAATTCCCCCACTGATGAAAACCAGCCGCCGCGACACGATATAAGCGCCCACAATCCCGCAGGCAATGCAGGTAAAAAGACTGCCGGCCAGTGCATGTTGAAAAAACGTGTATTGTAGAAGTTCCATAGAATTGATAATTAAATAAAGGTGTAATTCAAACTGTCGCAATGGCGGCTGCAACAATTTGAATTACACCCATAAATGAATGAAGAAAAATAAGCGTCAATTGTTGATTATCAATTTCTCCGCCCATCCGGAACTTCCTTTGACAATCACTACCTGTCCGGGACTGTTAATGACAAAAGATGTTTTACCGGCAGGCTTTTCCAGCCTGTACAGCAATGTTCCCGTAACGGAATAAATATGAACCGATTCGGCTACAGGCGAATCGACATGCAAAATTTGCTTGTGGAAATAAACCGGTACAGCCGGCGCACCGGCAGATGGAATACCTGTACCGCCACCGGCACGGGTTATGTTTACGGTATAATATTTCATCGTCAACTCATCTTCGGCTCGAACTATAATGTTGCACTTGGTTGTTTCGCCAGCATCCAGTAAATATTCGCTCCTGCCCCAAACAGTGGCTCTCGCATGATTTTTTTCAGCCTCAACCGTAACGTTTGATACCGAATTTTCTACGTCAATACTGTAATCAGTGATATCGGGGTCGAATGGAGGCGTAAGCATAAGCGGACGCGTTCCCGCGTTCACGGCAAGGTGCTTTAAAGTAGCGTCGTGGCTTATCCTCCTTACCGTTACCGTATAAGTCTTTACGGTAACTTCATCTTCGGCAAAAACACTCACATTAAAGGTTGTATCCCGTGCAGTTAACGAATGTATTCTTCCGCTAATGGGAACTTTGGCGTTCGGACGATTCGATGTAGCCGTAAACGAAATTCTTGATATTGAGTCCGCTATGCCGACCGTATAGTCGGTGATGTAGGGATTGAACGGAGGCGTAAGTGTTCCGGCGCTTGGGGCAAGACTGCTTAAATAAGCGTCGCTTTTTTGCGGCGATCTTGTTACATTCACCGTATAATCCTTTGTGACGTTGCCTTCGGCGCTAACGCTGATAACAAAGGCGGTATTGTCGGCTGAAATCAATTTCTGCCCCTTACCGGCAACATTGGCGTTCGGATGATTCGCCGCAGCCGTGATATCAATGCTTGATACCGAACTGGCCAGGGCAAGCGTATAATTGGTGTTATTGGGGCTGAATGGAGGCGAAATGATTCCCGGACTCACGCTAAGGCTGCTCAATGCAGCGTCGTTAACCTCTATCTTTCCGAATTGCCCCCAGACAGCGTCGTTTTTGTAGGTTACTGCGCTTCCGACGGGAACGTAAAGCGTAACATCTTTTAACGGAACGTTATCAAACACGTTAGCGCCTGTGGATTGCGGCGTCGGGTTCAGACTGGTAACGGAAGTCATATTTTCACAATTATAAAAAGCATAGTCCATGATACCCGTTACACCTTCTTCAATCACAACTGCATTAATGGAAAGGCGATCCGGATACCAGGGCGTAACATTTCCCCAGGAATCCTGATAACCGGGCATTTCTCCCGTTCCTCGAATCGTTAACACACCCGAAGAAAGCGTCCACATAAACGGGTTGTTTTCACCCCAGATTGATTCTACCGTATTTCCGAAATTCCATCCTTCGTAGGCTTGTGCGGATCCGCTGGGAACATAAAGCGTGGCAGTGCTTATCGGAGAGTCAAGGAAGATGTTCCCGCGCCTGTCTAAGGTTGGCGGCGTCGGATTCAGGCAGATAATGGAAGTCAATTGGGGGCAGTAGGCAAAAGCAAACTCCCCGATACTTTCTACATGCTCCGGAATGGTAACGGAAGTTAAAGCGGAGCAGTGAGCAAACACATAGATTTCCAAACTTGTTACGGTTTGCGGAATAGTAACGGAAGTTAAAGCGGAGCACATGTAAAAAGCCGCGTTTCCGATACTTGTTACCCCTTCTTCAATTACAACAGCTTTAATTAAATATCTATAAGGGCGCCATGGGATATCGGCGGTATTCCAGTAAGTCGCCATTTGCCCCGTCCCGCTAATAGTCAGCGTTTCACCGGAAAAGTTCCAGGTAACGTTCTCCCCAAACTTTCCCGATGCTTCCTGCGCCTGCATTTGAGAAAAGGCAAGCAGGAAAACCGCAGGTAACAATTGAGAATTGAAAATTGAAAATTGAAAATTAACAATTCTCCTGAATTTGTTTAAAATTGTTGTCAGTTCCATATTTCATAAATTAAATGAATGATATATTGTTCAAAAAATAAATATTTCCCGCAAAAGTATATGAAATTTTCCAATTTAAGCACATACGGATAAAAATTTCCTGCAAATATATAGAATTTCAGGCTCAATATTTTTTTCAGGCGCTATTGCAAATGGCGCGCAGTGAACGGTGAAGCAATCCGAAGTACAATTACGAATTACGGGGAAAGCCGCAGTGACGGCTAATGTAAAGCATTATATTTAAGGGGGCTAAACCCTCAAAAAGTTGAAGTAGATTTTAAAAAAGGGGAGGTAAACATCCGAGATGTGGGGGTAAACATTTGAGATGTGGAAGTAAACATCCGGGATGTGGGAGTAAACATTCGAGATGTGGGGGTAAACATTTGAGATGTGGAGGTAAACATCCGGGATGTGGAGGTAAACATTTGAGATGTGGAAGTAAACATCCGGGATGTGGGGGTAAACATTTGAGATGTGGAAGTAAACATCCGGGATGTGGGGGTAAACATTTGAGATGTGGAAGTAAACATTCGAGATGTGGAGGTAAACATCCGGGATGTGGAAGTACACATTCGAGATGTGGAAGTAAACATTCGAGATGTGGGAGTAAACATTTGAAATGTGGAGGTAAACATTCGAGGCGTGGAAGTAAATTTTTAAAAGAAGAAAGTGTATTTGCACAATATTTAATGCAACAAAAAGATTCGCCCCTGCATATTCCGCGTTTCTTTCCGCTTATGCGGCATGGGAAGCCCCCGCCGAGCGGACGCGTCTGAAAAAGTGAAAAAATCCGAAAGTGATTTTTATCCGTCTGCGCATTATATGAAAATTTTCGTGTAAATTTGCAAAAAATTAACACCTGTCTCTATGCAAATCAAACAAAATTATTCTTTACTGAAACACAATACATTTGGTTTGGACGTCAAAACCAAATATTTTGCAGAATACGCAAATGAAGCCGACTTGCAAAAGCTTCTCCGCGACGAATATTTCTTCTCCCAACCGTTTTGGCACATCGGGCAAGGCAGCAATCTGTTGTTTCTCGGCGATTTCGACGGAGTGATTGTACATTCCGCCATTCAAGGCATCGAAAAAATAAAGGAAACGGCCGGTTTTGTGTGGTTAAAAGCCGGCGCCGGAACCGATTGGGATTCGTTTGTAGCTCATTGTGTGCAAAACGGTTGGGGCGGACTTGAAAACCTGTCGCTGATTCCGGGGGAAGTCGGCTCGTCGGCTGTGCAAAATATCGGCGCTTACGGTGCGGAAGCGGCCGGTTGTATCGAAGAAGTACATGCATATTTTCTCGAAACGGGTGAAAAAAAGATTTTTTCCAACCCGGAATGTGAATATGCTTATCGCGACAGTTTTTTCAAAAAACAGGAGAATAGAGGGAAATATTATATTACCCATGTGGTTTATAAATTATCCAAAAAACCGGAATATAAGTTGGATTACGGAAATATCAGGGAACAAATTGGAGCTGGAACAGTGAATTTGGAAACTGTGAGGCAGGCTGTTATTGCAATCCGTAAATCCAAATTGCCCGATCCGAAAAAAACAGGCAATGCCGGCAGTTTCTTTGTGAATCCCTGTATTGGTATGGAGCATTACGAAAGTTTGAAAAAGCGCTATCCCGGTATGCCCCACTATCCTGTCAACGAAAAAACTGTAAAAATTCCCGCAGCCTGGTTAATCGAACATTCCGGCCTGAAAGGAAAAACGGCAGGGGGCGCTTCCGTATATGAAAAACAGCCTTTAGTAATTATCAATCAAGGAAATGCAAGCGGCCGGGACATTGCGGATTTAGCTGCCGAAATTTGTAAAACCATCAAAGAAAAGTTTTTTATAGATTTGCAACCGGAAGTCAATTATATTTAATGTTAATTTAAGCCGCTAAAATTAGTGAATCCGTGGCAAACAAAAAATATAATTTTAAGCCACTAATGCACGAATTAATACTAATATAAATTAGTGAATCCGAGGCAAACAAAAAAATAAAAACAATGAAACTGCGGTTTTTAGGCACGGGAACTTCCACCGGCAATCCGGAAATCGGTTGCCGGTGCGGAGTTTGTACTTCTTCCGACAGGCGGGACAGGCGGTTTCGAGCATCGGTATTAATTGAAACGAAAGGGAAAAGGATTTTGATTGATTGCAGTCCCGATTTCAGAATGCAAATGCTGGAAACACAGAAAACCGCTTCCTTTTTGCATTTGGACGGTGTTTTGCTTACTCACGAGCATTATGACCATGTCGGCGGTTTGGACGACCTGCGTGCTTTCTGCCGTGAAGGTGCAGTCGAAATTTATGCCGAAGCCCCTGTAGCGAAGGCGATTCGCACACGGATACCTTACGTTTTCCGTAAACGTAAATATCCGGGCGTTCCCGACCTGGACTTGCATATTATTGAAAATAAGCCGTTTTATGTTTCCGGCATAGAAATTATGCCGATTCGTCTGATGCACGCCAAACTTCCGATTTTCGGTTTCCGCATCGGAAATCTGGCTTATCTGACCGACCTTAAAACAATTCCCAAAGAGGAATACTGGAAATTGCAAAACATTGATGTATTGGTTATTAACGCTTTAAGACCGAAGGAACACATTTCCCATCAAAACCTCCCGGAAGCTTTGGAACAAATCCGTAAAATTAATCCGCGCCGCGCTTATTTAACCCATATCTCACACCATTTCGGACTTCATGCCGTTGTGGAGAAAACCTTGCCCCCGAATGTTTCCATCGCTTTTGACAAAGAGGAAGTGCAAGTAATTCCGGAAAACGGGAAATAATTAAAAAATTTACCTTATATTTGCAGTCGAAAAATAATTTAAAATTAAATATTTATGAAATTCGTTGTATCAAGTAGTTCTTTATCAAACCATTTACAAGTAGTTGGCCGGGTTATTGCTTCAAAAAATACAATCCCCATACTGGATTGTTTCCTTTTTGAATTGAATGAAAATCAATTGACTATTACCGCCGCAGACAGTGAAACACGCATGATTACTTCCATGGAAGTGCAGGAAACCGATGGTTCCGGCGTATTTGCCATACCATCCAAAAATTTGTTGGATTCCTTGAAAGAATTGCCGGATCAGCCGGTTACTTTCGACATCAACGACGACACGCTGGAATTGTTTATTTATTACGAAAACGGGAAATATAATTTTATTGCCGAACGCGGCGATGAATACCCGCAAGCGAAACCTTTAAGCGACAGCGCTACCCAAATAACGATTCCGGCCGAACAATTGCTGGTAGGCATCAGCAGGACTTTATTCGCCACGGCGGAAGATGATTTGCGGCCGGTAATGAACGGGATTTATTTTGATATTTCCGACAGCAATATTATTTTCGTTGCTTCCGACGGACATAAATTAGTACGTTTCAAGAATTTTTCGGCCAAAGGCAATGAGCAGACTTCGTTTATCCTTCCCAAGAAACCGGCCAATCTTTTAAGAACCGTGCTTCCGAAAGAATCCGGAATTGTTACCATCGGTTTCGACGAAAACAATGCTTACATCCGGATGGGAAAAATTGAAATCATTTCCCGTCTGATAGAAGGGCGTTATCCGAATTACAACGGCGTGGTTCCCAAGGGAAATCCGTATAAAGTCGTTGTCGACCGTGTGCTGTTTACAAACGCTTTGAAGCGGGTAACGGTTTTCGCCAACCCAACCAGTTCGCTGGTTAAACTGAGTGTTTCGCCCAATACAATTGTTATTTCGACTCAAGACATTGATTATTCGACTTCAGCCGAAGAGAAAATTGCCTGCGTTTACGAAGGAGAACCGCTAAGCATTGGATTCAAAGGTGTTTTCCTGATTGAAATATTGAACAATATTCCCTCGTCGGAAGTGATTTTGGAACTGGCCGATCCTACCCGTGCAGGTTTGATGTTGCCCGTTGAAAACGAGGAAGATGAAGACCTGTTGATGTTGTTGATGCCGATGATGTTGAATGAATAAAAAATAAAAGTGAAACTGAATTTAAAGAATCCGCTCGTTTTCTTTGATTTGGAAACAACGGGAACCAATATTGTTTCGGATAGGATAGTAGAAATGTCCTATCTGAAAATTTATCCTAATGGCGACGAAGAAAGCAAAACCCGACGGATTAATCCTGAAATGCCCATTCCTCCCCAGGTAACGGCTATTCACGGAATCACGGACGAAGATGTGAAAGACGCGCCTGTTTTCCGGCTGATTGCCAAATCACTGGCAGCGCAAATCGAAGGTTGCGACCTGGCCGGATACAACTCCAACCGGTTTGATATTCCCCTGCTGGCCGAAGAATTTTTACGCGCCGACGTGGACATTGATTTGATGAAGCGGAAATTCGTTGATGTGCAAACCATTTTCCACAAGAAAGAACAACGGACTTTGGAAGCCGCCTATAAATTTTACTGCAACAAAGACTTGGAAAATGCACATTCGGCTGAAGCCGATACCAAAGCCACTTATGAAGTCCTGCAATCGCAGTTAGACCGGTATCCCGATTTGGTGAACGATATTAATTTCCTTTCCGAATACTCGGCATACGGCAACAATGCGGATTTTGCCGGACGGGTTATTTACAACGAGCAGCGGAAAGAAATCATCAATTTCGGAAAATACAAAGGCCGTCCGGTGGAAGACGTATTTCGCGAAGATCCGGGATACTATGGCTGGATTCTTCAAGGGGATTTTCCCTTATATACCAAAAAGGTTTTTACTGCTGTTAAATTGCGGTCGGC